>NZ_JAPZRB010000444.1:0-3767 GCF_027531105.1 Microcystis sp. LE18-22.4A | reverse complement strand
TGTGGAAGCCTTGGCAGCTTTTCGGACAGCGATGTCTTTCCGTTTCTTTGAGTGGCTGACCGAGAATCGGGATGTGTTTGCCGCTTACAAAGCCAGTTTAGGCTTTGTTTGGGCTTGAAATTTGTTTAAGTCCCACTAGGGCATAGCGTATCAGAAAATGCCTGTGGAGATGGTCTAGCGGGGGCGTTGGTAACAACGTCTAGCCAAGAATCTGTAAAGCAGGAAATCTTAAATGTGAATTTAAGAATCTCCCGTCACAGCGTAGCTTGACGGTGAGAGTATGTCAAAAGTAAAAGTCCAATTTTATCAGCAGCGACACCAACAAGAATCCAGCCGCAAGATAGTTATTTCACTGATGGTAGATCCCAAGTCGCAGGAAATAGCTAAAAATTTAGGAATAGAAGTTGATAGTTCTGCAAGAGATGTAGAAGTCAGTTAATAAAAGGAAGGTTAAGGAAGATAAATAGTACAAGGAAATTATCAGGCGATCGCTAATTGACAAAAAGGACAATATTTGTTAATATTAAGGTTGACCAATGTATATCATTAATAAAACTGCTAGAAATGTCCACTATTTTATATGATTCTGATTTTGACTTGTGGATTGAGCAGACAATCCAACAATTAAAAGATCGTCAATTTGAACGACTAGACGTTGAACACTTAATTGAGGAATTACAAGACTTGGGCAAGTCAGAAAAAAGAGCCTTAGAAAGTAACCTAATGGTTTTGTTGGCTCATTTACTCAAGCTCAAGATACAAGGCGATGCGCCTGAGACTATGACAGGCAGTTGGTATGATTCAATCAACGAACACCGGCAGCGAGTTCAAAAAAGCTTACGAGATACTCCATCTCTCAATCCCTATCTGTCAACAGCAGTTTCCTCAGTCTATCCAGACGCTCGCCAGCTGGCAATTAGAGATGGAAAAAAAGCTAAATTTGGCGTTCGCATACCATTAGAAAATGAGTATCCAATCACCTGTCCTTTTTCAATTGAGCAGCTCTTGGATGATGATTTCTACTTAAATGAGTCTTAGCCTAGAATTGTGATGTAACATATAGTAATCCCCTAAACCCTTGACAACAGGTAGCTGAACAAGGGGCTTAAGCCCCCTGTCCGTTCACGACTCATTTAGAATTGCTATAGCCAGTCAATTAAAGTAACATTTGCCTGAAAGAGGGCAAAAAATCTACGAAATCTAAATAACTAAACCCAAAATATAGGACAGAAATATGGAAACTCTGACGCTTAGTCAACCGATGCAATTAACTGCATTACCCACGCAACATGAACTTCCCTGCGATGATGGAGTACCCATGGAAACTCAAAGGCATAAATGGCAGATGGATCTGTTAATAGACACTATATCCCCTTGGCTAGACCAACGAGAAGATGGTTATGCCAGTGGCAATATGTTTGTCTATTTCAGTACAGCACAACTGAAAAATCAAGACTTCAAAGGATTTGATTTTTTTGCCGTCTTAGACGTACCAAAAGGGGAGCGAAAAAGTTGGGTTACTTGGGAGGAGGGAAAAGCCCCCGATGTAGTGATTGAACTACTCTCAGAAAGTACTGCCCAAATAGACAAAACCGAGAAAAAACAGATTTATCAAGATAAGTTACGAGTGCCTGAATATTTCTGGTACGATCCTTTTAACCCTGAAGATTTTGCCGAATTTGTCTTAGTTGATGGTGTATATGAACCGCGGCAACCCAACGAGAAAGGATGGCTAATCAGTGGTCGTTTGGGATTAGCTTTAGTTCGTTGGCAGGGAGAATATAGAGGGGTAACAACCGTCTGGATTCGCTGGGCGACTTTAGATGGAATATTGTTACCAACCCCGCGAGAGTTGGCTGAGGAAGCACAACAGAAAGCTGAGGAAGCCGAAGAAAAAGCCGAGCGATTGGCGGCTAAACTCAGGGAATTGGGGATTAATCCCGAAAGTCTCTAACTTCCTCTGGGCGGATTTTGGTAAGACTCCCCTGGTGGTGTACTTCATTTTTGAATCGGCATTTTCACCAATGGAGAACGAGGAATTGACGACTGTTCCGATTTATTGTGCATCAAGGCTTGCGGCGTTCAGGGGTCTAAAATTGACATGAATGCCATATTATCTTGCTAAGGGACCTGCGTAGGAATAATATCCCAGCCAGACAGTCGCTCTGTAGAAGAATCAGACAAGCCATAAATGGTACATTATCAAAGCGCAAGTCCCTAAACTAAACACCAAACTAGCAACATTCCCCCCATGTACCAGAGAACGCCGTCCCTTCCACCCAAAGAAATGTTACCAACCATGTACGACCTCCCCAGCGAAAACCTGGAGGAACCTGGCTTGCCTGACGAATTTCATCTCTTCCAACCCGAATTATTGCGCCAGACCTTTCGACCTTCTAACTATCCTGCCGAACAAATATTTATCGCCAGCGATCTAAATCTCTACTACGACCCTTACCATCCCCAATGGTACAAGCGGCCGGACTGGTTTGCCGCTTTGGGAGTCTCGCGGCTGTACCAAGGAGAGGAATTGCGCCTGAGTTATGTGATTTGGCAGGAAGAAATTGTTCCCTTCATCGCCATCGAATTACTCTCTCCTGGAACGGAAGCAGAAGATTTAGGGCGTACCGTGCGGGGAATCAACCAACCTCCCACCAAGTGGGAAGTTTACGAACGAATTTTAGGCATTCCCTACTACGTGGTGTTCGATCGCTACAGCAACCAATTGCAGGCATTTACCTTAAAATCAGGAAAATATCAGCCTTTAAGACTAGAAAAACAGCAGTTGTGGCTAGAGGAAGTACAATTGGGATTGGGACTTTGGGCAGGAAATTGTCAAGGCATTGAGCGGTTGTGGCTGCGCTGGTACGGACGAGACGGCAATTGGATACTGACTCCTACCGAACAGGAAACCCAACGCGCCGAGCAGGAAACCCAACGCGCCGAGCAGGAAACCCAACGCGCCGAGCAGGAAGCTCAACGCGCCGAGCAGGAAGCTCAACGCGCCGAGCAGGAAACCCAACGCGCCGAGCAGGAAACTCAACGCGCAGAAAGAGAACGGCAGCGAGTTCTAGAACTAGAAGCTTTGTTGGCTCGTTACCAGGAACAATTCGGGCAGTTAAATTGAGAAAATAATGAATGGATTTTCTAAGCCATGAAAGTATCTTACATGGCGGGATGTATTGATATGGTACTAGAAACTATTGCTGAACCTGATTTGATTGTTAAGGGATGGACTGATGAGCTAATAGCACTAAAACATTATCCGAAAACTGTTATCTCAAGAAAAGACGCGGTCGTCATCTATAAAGAACTAAAGAACGATGGATTTGTCATAACTGCTTTTTTGACATCCTCCTGCGAAAAAATTATCAAGCGAGGCATCCTATGGCAGAAGTCAATCTCTTGAAATCAATTCCTTATTTGCTAACCGCACCTTCTTCAAGAATCTGGATAGATTATGATGAAGAAGCAGATGTTTTATATATTAGCTTTCGTAAGCCTCAAAGAGCCAATGATAGTTTGCTAGAAGACAATATTATCTATCATTATAGAGATCGAGACTTAGTTGGATTAACTGTCTTGAAAGCTTCGGATTTTAACAGTGGAGATAGTGAAAATAAACCGGCTCTTCGTTACTCTTTATGCTAAATCAACAGACAAGATGCCAAGATAACATACTTCTAACCCAAAAATTCCGAAAGTTTCTCAAGCCATAGCCTCTCCGTTTTATTAGTTTAAGTTTATTATTGATTCCCTCGACCACC
>NZ_JAPZRB010000283.1:0-15134 GCF_027531105.1 Microcystis sp. LE18-22.4A | reverse complement strand
GCGACTACTGGGAAGCTGCCACAACGGGAACAGTGGAAGTGGAAGTTAATCAGGGGATTGTATGAAAAGGAGTTCGAGAGAGAACAGATAATTAAACTGTTTGAAATCATCGACAATATGATGACTTTATCCCCTGAATTACAGTCAAGCTTAGAGAGTAAAATCAAACAATTTGAGGAGGAAAGAACCATGCCTTTAATGAGTAATATGGAGTTACGAGGAATCGAACGCGGTAAGGAAATAGGCAAGGAAATTGGGGAGTTACGAGGAATGGAACGCGGTAAGGAAATTGGTAAGGAAATTGGGGTGCTAGAAAAAAGCCGCGATGCCATAAAAACAGTTTTAACCGTGCGGTTTGGACAGATTTCTTCAGAAATTGAAGAGATAATAGGCAAAATGACTAACTCTACTATCTTAGAAGAGCTACTAAAATTAGCAGCTACCGCTAATTCTCTCGCAGAATTTAAGCAGTCTTTGGCAAGAATCCAATCCTAGAACAACCCAATATCTAGAAAACGGGTTTCTTTGAGAAACCCGTTTTCTTGTAATAAATGTTAATTTCTGTTACAGGTGTCTTGAAAAATTGGCCATTGTTATGCTAAAATTGTTAGCAATAAACTTTTGCTGTTACTGTCATGACTACCCCTCTTTTGCCCCTCCTTCCTGCTGTTGACGATGTTTTGTTCAATTTCGCTCAATCTGATGGCTTGAGTCAAGCTAATCGGGTGAATAGTGCGAGAAATCAGCGTTTAACCGCTACCGTAGTTTTCCTCGATGCTGGTGTTACCGATTATCAAACCCTCCAAGCTGGAGTAATTCCAGAAGTCGCCACCGTTATCCTCTCTCCCAATCAAGACGGAATCGAGCAAATCACCGCTTTTTTACAACAAAATCCCCAGATTACCACCATTCACCTGGTTTCTCATGGTGCGCCGGGATGCTTATATTTAGGGAATTGTCAACTCAATTTAACAAATATTTACGATTACCGCCAACAGTTACAGAATTGGGCAAAGATTAATCATATCCTACTGTACGGTTGTCAGGTCGCGGCGGGAGATGCCGGGACAGAGTTTATTAATAAATTGTCCCAAATTACTGGGGCAAAAATAGCGGCTTCCAGCAGACGGGTAGGAAATGCAGCCTTGGGAGGAAGTTGGGAGTTAGAGGTGAGTTTCCAGGCGATAAAGGGAGAGAATCAAACCTTTATTGAAACCTTAGATTTGTCGGATTTGCAGACATCTGGGGTTTTTCAGCCGGATATACTCAACACTTATCCCGGAGTATTTGCACCCACATTAGTAGGAGTATGGGATAGATTAAGCTATGCCTATGGGGTGACAGTAGTTGGTAATTATGCTTATGCTGTGGGGGACACCCTGGAGATTATTGATATTAGTAACCCCAGTAACCCGATTTTTAAGGGAAGTTATGATATTCCTTCTGGTTATCTAACTCCTGGTGTTTATATAGACCAAGATGTACAAGTAGTCGGTAACTATGCTTATGTAGCTGATGGAGGTTCAGGACTGCACATTATCGACATCAGCAACCCGACAAACCCCACCTTCAAGGGTAATTATGATACTTCTGGCAATGCTAGGGATGTACAAAGAGTGGGGAACTATGCTTATGTAGCTGATGGGTATTCAGGACTGCAAATCATCAACATCAGCAACCCGACAAATCCCACTCTCAAGGGTAATTATGATCCTTCTGGCGATGCTTTAGGTGTACAAGTAGTCGGTAACTATGCTTATGTAGCTGATTATCAGTCAGGACTGCAAATCATCGACATTAGCAACCCGACAAACCCCACTCTCAAGGGTACTTTTTCTGGCCGTGCTGAGGATGTACAAATAGTCGGTAACTATGCTTATCTAGCTGCTGATGGTTTAGGACTGCAAATAATCGACATCAGCAACCCGACAAACCCCACTCTCAAGGGTAATTACAATACTTCTGGCGCGGCTACTGGTGTACAAATAGTCGGTAACTATGCTTATGTAGCTGATTATGATAAAGGACTGCAAATCATCGACATTAGCAACCCGACAAATCCCACTCTCAAGGGTAATTATGATACTCCCAGCGTTGCTTTGGATGTACAAGTAGTGGGTAACTATGCTTATGTGGCTGATGGCAGTTCAGGACTGCAAATCATCGATGTGAGTGAGTTTACCAGTCCACAAACTGTTACTCTTTCTATTTCTCCCAGCAGTGTTGATGAAGACGGGACAGCTAATATGTCCTACTCCTTCACCCGTACCGGTGTAACCACTAATCCTTTAACCGTCAACTATACAGTCGGGGGGACAGCGACATTTAGCACAGATTACAGCCAAACTGGTGCAGCCAGTTATACAACAACCACAGGGACAGTGACTTTCGCCGCTAATTCTACCACTGCTACCGTAACAATTGATCCGACTGCTGATACTACAGTTGAAGACGACGAAACCGTCAGCTTAACTCTTGCTTCTGGGACTGGTTATACAGTAGGTACGACCACCGCAGTTACTGGAACAATTACCAATGATGATGCTAGTGTCACTCTTGCGGTTTCTCCCAGTAGTGTTACCGAACACGGGACAACCAACTTGGTTTACACCTTCACTCGTAGCGGTTCCACAACGAATGCTTTGACAGTCAATTATACAGTCGGGGGGACAGCTACTTTTAGTACAGATTACACCCAAACTGGTGCAGCGAGTTTTACCAGTACAACAGGGACAGTGACTTTCGCTGCTGGTTCAGCGAAAGTCACTGTAACCGTTGACCCCACTCCTGATACAACAGTTGAAAGTGACGAAACCGTTGCTTTAACTCTTGCTTCGGGTACGGGTTATGCAGTAGGTACGACTACCGCAGTTACGGGAACAATTACTACCCTAGCATTAGTAGGAGAATGGGATAATTTATTATACAGTGTCGGTGCTGTAGCAGTAGTCGGTAACTATGCTTATGTATTGGGGGATAAACTGGGGATTATTGATGTTAGTAACCCCAGTAACCCGACTTTTAAGGAAAGTTATAATTTTGGTGGTGAAGATATACAAATAGTCGGTAACTATGCTTATGTAGTAGGATTTTCAGGACTGCAAATCATCGACATCAGCACCCCCACTAGCCCCACTCTCATTGGCAATTATGATACTTACCCAAAGTTTCTTGTACAAGTAGTCGGTAACTACGCTTATGTAGCTGATAAATTTTTACTGCAAATCATCGACATCAGCGACCCGACAAATCCCACCCTTAAAGGCGAATCTGATTATTGGTCTCCGTCGTCGCCAGGGTTCGGTTATCCCGGCGGTGATATACAAGTAGTCGGCAACTATGCTTATATTGTCAGTAGCGGAGAGGTATTCATTCCTTTTCCTTTTCCAGACTATGAGGGTGGGAGTGCTAGTTCGTTTCCTGGACGACTGGACATCATCGACATCAGCAACCCGACAAACCCCAATTACAAGGGTGGTGTTGATCTCGATGATTTTGATACTTTTGATGTAGTGGCTAATGGTGTACAAGTAGTCGGCAACTATGCTTATGTTGTAGGAAATTCGGAACTGGACATTATTAATATTAGTAACCCCAGTAAACCGACTCTTGGGGCAAATTATGGTTTTCCGGGTAACGATATACAAATAGTCGGTAACTATGCTTATATCGCAGGAGGAGGACTGCAAATCATCGACATCAGCAACCCGACAAACCCCACCTTTAAGGGTAATTATAATACTTCTGGCTATGCTTGGGATGTACAAATAGTCGGTAACTACGCTTATGTCGCTGATTATGATTCAGGACTGCAAATCATCGACATCAGCAACCCAACAAATCCCACTTTCAAGAGTAATTATGATACTTCTGGCGATGCTTTAGGTGTACAAGTAGTCGGTAAGTATGCTTATGTGGCTGATGGGTATTCAGGACTGCAAATCATCGACATCAGCAACCCCACAAACCCCACTCTCAAGGGTAATTATGATACTTCTGGCAGTGCTGAAGATGTACAAATAGTGGGGAACTATGCTTATGTAGCTGATGGCAGTTCAGGACTGCAAATCATCGACATCAGCAACCCGACAAATCCCACTCTCAAGGGCAGTCATAATACTTCTGGCTATGCTAATGATGTACAAATAGTCGGCAACTATGCTTATGTAGCTGATGGCAGTTCAGGACTGCAAATCATCGATGTGAGTGAGTTTACCACTGTGGCAACAAGTGTTACTCTTTCTATTTCTCCCAGTAGTGTTAGTGAAGACGGGACAGCTAATATGGCCTATACCTTCACCCGTAGCGGAGTAACAACTGATGCTTTAACGGTTAACTATACAGTCGGGGGGACAGCTACTTTTAGCACAGATTACACTCAAACCGGTGCAGCAACTTTCACCAGTGCAACAGGGACAGTGAATTTCGTTGCTGGTTCAGCGACTGCTACCGTAACTGTTGACCCCACTGCTGATACCACAGTAGAAAGTAATGAAACTGTTGCTTTAACTCTTGCTTCTGGGACAGGTTATACAGTTGGGACAACTACCGCAGTGACTGGGACAATTACCAATGATGATACCAATGTCACCCTAGCGGTTTCTCCCAGTAGTGTCAATGAAGACGGGACAACTAACTTAGTCTATACCTTCACCCGTACAGGAGTAACAACAAATGCTTTGACAGTAAATTATACAGTTGGGGGAACAGCGACATTTAGCACAGATTACACTCAAACCGGTGCAGCAACTTTCACCAGTGCAACAGGGACAGTGAATTTCGCTGCCGGTTCAGATACTGCTACCGTAACTGTTGACCCCACTGCTGATACAACAGTAGAAAGTAATGAAACTGTTGCTTTAACTCTCGCTGCGGGGACAGGTTATACAGTTGGGACAACTACCGCAGTGACTGGGACAATTACGAATGACGACTTTTTCCAACTCTCCATCAATGACATCACCGTGGTCGAAGGTAAAGATAATCATGCCATCCTCACCGTCACTGTCAATAACCCCAATTCACAACCAATTAGCTTCAACTATACCACTGGACCCATTGATGCTACCGCCAATGTAGATTACACTAGCCGGACAGGAACCCTCACCATTGCGGCGAATACTTCCACCGCTACTATTAGCATTCCCATCCTCAATGAACCTGATGAAGCCTTTACAGTAACCCTCTCCAATCCGGTTAATGCTACCATCAATCCCGAAGGAGGAATAGGAGAAGTTATCATTACTGATACTTGGCAAACCAGTCTCACTCGCACCTTACCCAACAATGTGGAAAACCTCAGACTAATTAGCAGTAATAATGTTAATGGTACAGGTAACGCTGGTAACAATAAAATCACCGGAAATAGTGGTATTAATCAAATCAATGGAGGTGCGGGAATTGATAATTTAACCGGTGGTTTAGGTGCAGATACTTTCATCTTCCAATTTGGTCAATCCACCGTATCCGCCAGCGATCGTATCACAGATTTTGCCATCAATAGTGATAAAATCGACTTATTAACTCAAGGTGGAACTGCCATGAATGCGCCTAGTAGTTTCAGTCGCGCTGCTGATAGCACTGTCACCACTTTACAGAATTTAATCAATCAAGTATTTACTGATGCCAATGGAGCCACTACAGGTAATCAAGAATTAGGGGTTAATAGTGCCGCCTTAGTGCAAGTAACAACTGGTGCAATAGCTGGAACTTACCTCGTTATTAATGATAGCACGGCTGGCTTCCAATCCAGCAATGATTTATTAATAAATATGACTGGATTTACTGGTACTTTGCCAGCTTTAGGGAGCATTCCAGTGGGTAATTTCTTTATCTAAGTGTCTAAGCTCTCCTTCTAAGTCACCTAGAAAACGGGTTTCTTCGAGAAACTATTTAGAAACCCGTTTTCTTTGAGAAACCCGTTTTCGGCAAACGCCTATTTAGAAACCCGTTTTCTTTGAGAAACCCGTTTTCTGGACTTTAAGAAAAATAAGTTGGATTTAAAGTTTTAAGGATTAAAGTTTGGTAAGTTGATTGACAAAGAGAAGCTGTCAATAAATATTGACGAATTAATTAGGGCTTGCTGAATAAATGTGAAATGTAGGCACTTCATCAGCCCGCGTCCTGTAGGGGCGAAGCATTCGGATAGAAAATCTACGGTTTCACCGATAGGTTATTGCCCGAATGCTTCGCCCGTACTTTTTGCCGCAAGCCCTATATACACTAATGGTCAATTGGCAATCTAATCATCATCCTTATCAAATATTCTGATTTGGCTTATTGCCTTAAGTTTGAGATGATATATTTAACAAATCGGCTCGACTTTGTGTTATAATCAAAGCAAGGCTTTAAAGACGATATTCTCAGCAAATTATGCCTATTGTTCTTACTGGCACTCTAATTTCACTGAAAGATTAATTTAACCTTGATCTGTTGGGATTGATTTCTTAACCTTTTAATAAATTGATTTTTTCCCCGGTCAGGCTAGAATCAGTAGGATTAGCATCCAAGATAATCGGGGTAACTTTGGTTAATCTGGGGCAGTGTAGCCTAAAAAAACGCCCAAAATAGTCAAATTTAGGCTTAAGTGGCTTCTTACTAACTGTTTAATCTATTATTTAGGTATTAGACTCTATGGCTAAAGCTCCTAGCGTAACTTCCGAAATCGATCTTAAAGATTCGCAATATTACTTTAACCGAGAATTAAGCTGGTTAGAATTTAATCATCGCGTGCTTTATGAGGCACTTGATCCTCGGACTCCCCTACTGGAAAGATTAAAATTTACCGCCATTTTTTGTGCCAATCTCGACGAATTTTTTATGGTACGGGTGGCAGTTCTTAAACAACAGGTAGAGGCAAATGTAGCCGTTTTAAGTGCCGATGGCAGGACTGCCTCAGAACAGCTAACCGAGATAAGTAAACGTCTGCGTCCCCTTGTGCAACAGCAGGATCATCTTTTTGAACACACCCTGAAAAACCTCTTAGTAGAACAGGGAATTCATCTGATTAACTATGTAGATTTACATCAAGAACAGCGCAATTATCTCCATGATTACTTTGAACAAAATATTTTCCCCGTTTTAACTCCCCTAGCGGTGGATCCTAGTCATCCTTTTCCCTATATTTCTAATCTTAGTCTCAATTTAGCCGTAGTCGTCCGCGATCCCGACACCGATAAAGAACTATTTGCCAGGGTGAAAGTACCGCAGGTTTTCCCCCGTTTTCTGGCATTACCCAAGGAATTACGCCACCAAGACGGAAAAGCTTCGATTTGGACGGGAGTACCCCTTGAACAGGTGGTAATGCACAATTTAGAGGCACTTTTCCCCAGCATGATCATTCAAGAATGTTATCCTTTTCGGGTGACGCGCAACGCCGATATCTCCGTCGAAGAAGATGAGGCCGATGATTTATTATTAGCGATCGAGGAAGAAGTACGCAAGCGCCGCATCGGTAAATCGGCAGTACGTCTGGAAATTCACAGTTCTACCCCTAGCAATATTAAAAACCGGATCATGCGCGATCTCGGACTTGAGGAGATCGATGTTTACGATGTGGATGGACTGCTGGGACACAAAGATTTATTTTATTTTATGTCTTTACCCTGTCCCGAACTGAAAGATCCCCCTTGGAATCCCGTCACTCCACAGGTTTTACAGGGATTGCGAGAAATAGTTGACGGTAACGAAGACGGTATCCTAGAACAGGATGGCGAAGATATTTTTACTTTAATTCGCAATAACGATATTCTCGTTCATCACCCTTACCATTCCTTTAGTGCCTCAGTACAACAGTTTATCGCCCAGGCTGCCCATGATGCCCATGTTTTAGCGATTAAAATGACTTTGTATCGTACTTCCGGGGATTCCCCGATTGTCAATTCCCTGATTGCAGCCGCAGAAAATGGTAAACAGGTAGCGGCGTTAGTGGAACTAAAAGCTCGCTTTGATGAGGAAAATAACATTACTTGGGCGAAAAAGCTCGAACAAGCCGGAGTTCACGTTGTTTATGGCTTAGTTGGTCTAAAAACCCATACGAAAGTGGTTCTCGTGGTCAGAAAGGAAGGGGATAAAATCCGTCGTTATTTCCATATTGGCACGGGTAACTATAACCCAAAAACAGCTAAATTATACACTGATTTGGGTTTACTTAGCTGTCGCGAGGATTTGGGGGCAGATATCACCGATTTATTTAACTTTCTGACCGGATACTCCCGTCAGCAATCCTACCGCAAACTTTTAATTGCTCCGGTGAGTTTGCGAAAACGGATGTTAGCAATGATCGATCGCGAGGCCAAAAACTGTAAAAATGGCGGTACGGGGCGCATTGTCGCAAAAATGAACTCTATTGTCGATAAACCGATTATAGAAGCTTTATACGCCGCTTCTCGTGCCGGTGTGCAGATTGACTTAATTATTCGCGGCATCTGTTGTTTACGGCCCGGATTGCCAGAAATAAGCGAAAATATCCGAGTAATTAGCATTATCGGCCGCTTTTTGGAACATTCCCGCATTTTTTACTTTTACAATGATGGTCAGGAGGAGGTTTATATTGGTAGCGCCGATTGGATGACGCGGAACCTGACTCGTCGCGTGGAAGCAGTGACACCCATCGATGAACCAGCGATCGCCAAGGAACTGGAAGAAATTCTCGGCATTATGTTGTCAGATAACCGGCAAGCATGGGAATTACAATCCGACGGCAGTTATATTCAGCGTCGTGCTGCCAACCAGGGACAGGAAAGCAGTACCCATGTAATTTTGATGGAAAAAGCCCTTAAATCTGCGGGTGTTAGTCCATAGGAACAGTTATCAGTTAGGGACCTGCGTAGGAATAATATCCCAGCCAGACAGTCGCTCTGTAGAAGAATCAGACAAGCCATAAATGGTACATTATCAAAGCGCAAGTCCCTTATCAGTTATCAACATTTTTCGCGGGTTAGACACAATGGCTGAAAATCTAGAGTTTTCGTTGAGGTGCGTCGATGCCTTGTCCAGTAAGGCTTTGAGCCTCATGACCGAGGTGACTATTGAAAATTATTATTAATTATGGCTTATTTTTCAGTATCCCACGAAAAATTGCTGTACAATCCTTGCACAGCTTAGTTTTGCCAAGCTAGTCTTGCTTCCAATTCGTGAAGCGTATGAATGGAAACGATTCCAGCTTTAGCTTATCTAGTGTGCAAAAACTAGCTTCTTGCTTCCAATTCGTGAAGCGTATGAATGGAAACCACTCATTTGTTGGCTAAGTCCGTTGAAATTCTGGGCTATACTTGCTTCCAATTCGTGAAGCGTATGAATGGAAACACCTCGAAGGTCAAAGTTTGATTGCGTGTCGTCGCTTCAACTTGCTTCCAATTCGTGAAGCGTCTGGATGGAAAAACGAAAGTTACCTGGCTGCGACAACACATATAATGAAAACGTCGATCGAGTCAATTAAAAAAAATTCCCAGGCGAGCTTGCTTCTAATTCGTGAAGCGTGTGAATGGAAACAATGTGTAGGGTTAATTCATGAATTAACCCTACAATTTTTTTACTTCCAATTAGTGAAGCCTCTGAATGGAAACATACCCAAACAACATCCGTCCGCTACAATATTTCTCGGATAATGCCCCTAACGTAGGGGTGGGGATTGTCCTAGCGGGAAAACCCCACCCCTACCCTAGCGGCGATCTAGCTATTTCCTCCTAGAAGAGGCTAAACACAAGGACGCTGAGTGCCTTTTTGTTAATCTATTGCCGATATTTCACGGGAACTATTTGTTAGGATCGAAAAATCTTTACGTTCAGCTACAACCATGAGCGTTCTTGTCAAACCCTCTAGCCTGATTCCCAAAGGATTGCGGGTACAACAGATTAATAATCTCACCCTATTCAAATTTACAGATGAACTGGGCGATCAGATGCAGACGCTTCTTGACAAGAAAAAAGCTGATGATCTCACCCCGGAGGAAGTCCTTGAGCTAGAAGCGATTGGCGAACTCGACCAAATTTTCAGCTACATCAACGCTGTCATTGCCGCCAGAGTAAATGGTCATTCCTAAATCGCTCCACCATATTGTTCGACAACGCGCTAGGTTTCAGTGTGAATACTGTCACTATCCCGAACTCCTCAGTGATGCTCTCACCCTGTTTTTACATTGGCGCAAGTCATGCTATATTATGGGCTGTGGCTCTTCGTTACTTGGCATGATTCCATCAGGGGGCATAAATCGAAGCAATGTCTTTCTGTGTAAGGGTTTTATCCTTTATAACCCCCCTCCATTGCATAACACAAACCGAAGAGCCTAAACTGCTAAAAGCTGAACTTTTTCTGGATCGGCTAGAAGAAATCACAAACCAAGCTTCTGACGGTATTCAGAAAGCCAAGCTTTAAACCGTTCGCAGTACCCAAATCAAACTATCTCTTTCATTTAATCAACTCAAACTACTGGAGAGGCTCATGGTTGAAACTACAACAAAACTCAAAAAGTTTACGATTTTACATTCCAATGATATGCACGGCGACTTTTTAGCGGAGGCTAAAACTGGACAAGGTGGTTTGATCGGCGGGTTATCATTGCTTTCTGGTTATATCAATCAAGTGCGTCAAACGGAAAAAAATACACTTTATGTTATTTCAGGTGATATGCTTCAAGGTTCGATGATTGATACCGAATTTAAAGGCTTATCAACCATGGAAATCATGAATTACCTAGCACCTAATGTAGTGACTTTAGGAAACCACGAATTAGACTATGGCTTTCCTCATTTGCTCTTCTTAGAAAAAATGGCAAACTTTCCTATTGTTAATGCCAACTTGTACATTAAAAAGTACGGTAAAAGGTTGATGAACCCCTATATCATCCTCAATGTAGATGGATTTGATGTTATGTTCATTGGTATTGTCACCGAAGAGGTTCTTAGTGCCTTAAAGCTGGACAAAAGCATTGGTACATTTGTTGGACTAGAAGATGCAGCGGCTGAAGTTGGTAAGATCTGTAATACCTACAAAAATGAAGATATTGATTTGACAATTCTCCTAACTCACATTGGTTTTGAAGAGGATCAAAAGTTAGCGGCTATGTTAGACCCTGAGTGGGGGGTGGACATGATCATTGGTGGACATTCTCATACACTTTTAGAACAGCCTGCCCAAGTAAACAACATTTTAATCACCCAGGCCGCCGTTGGGACTGATCAGATCGGACGTTTCGATATTACAGTAGACGACGATACGAACAGCATTGTCGAATGGAAATGGGAGCTTATTCCTATTAATGATCAGGTAGCTAGTCCTGACGTAGATTTGCAAAATTTTATCAATACCTACAAAGAACAAGTAGATCGCAAGTACAATCGTATTGTTAGCCGTTTAAATCGTCAATTGACTCATCCCGTGCGCGAACAAGAAACTGAGTTAGGTAATTTAATCGCTGATATCTTCTTAGAAATAGATACGATTGATGTCGTGCTTGTCGGTAGTGGTTCCATACGAGGTAAAGAATTAGGGCCTGTGGTCACTCTTGAAGATCTTAAGAAGGTTTATCCGTATGATGGTTCTCTTTATAAAATTAAAGTTACTGGAGCGCAACTGACAAAGGTATTTACCCATTTTCTGCGCCCAGAAAACAGAAAGCCTGGGGAAAGTCAATGTTATCAAATCAGCAAAGGTGTTCGAGTAGTTTATAACAATACTAAGAAAGCAATTGAATCTTTCAGTATTAATGAACAACCTGTAGAGGCTGATCGTTTATATGTAATCTGCGTGCAAGATTATCATTATCAAAATTCGCTGAAGAGTTTGAATCTCACGCCTGAAGAAATAGCTAACGCTAAAGTTGTTACTACTTCAAGCCAAGGTGTTCTTGAAGAATATTTAAGTACTCATCAACTCCTTGACGGTCAGGTGGAAGGACGCTGGACTTTTGTTAACTAGAGTTTATGACTCTACCCAATTCCTGAAGCGTCTGAATGGAAACTTAGGCACGATTAGCAAATCCAACAATGTTTGAAACTTGCTTCCAATTTGTGAAGCGCCTGAATGGAAACGATGTGTAGGGTTAATTCATGAATTAACCCTACAATTTTTTTACTTCCAGTTCATGAAGCGTCTGGTACTAAATTCGGTTATTAAAGACTGATTATCTATTCCCATTTTGCCGTTCGGCTATCCTGATATGTAGCCTATAATCAACGGATTTAGTCTCAGTTATCAGTTATCAGTGGGTAAGTAATCAGTGATCAGATGTGCTACTAAATCCGGTTATTAAAAACTGATTATCTATTGCTCCTTTTGCCTATTGCCTATTGCCTATCCTGATATGTAGCCTATACTTAACGGATTTAGTATGACTAACTGGTTGAGAGGTTAAACCATCTCAAAAGCTGAGAGTAAGCATCTTGATCTGTATTTTCTCAACCAGTCAAATCAAGCAAGAATCCTAATAATAATTACCGACTTTGCGATGGTGAACAGCCGTTAAACTATCAGGTTTAGAAACGCGACCATCGGCGACTTTATTGTAAACAATCCAGTGGTCAGCACATTCCATGCGACTAACTACCTCACATTCTAAATAAGCGAGAGCATCGGCTAAAATCGGCGAACCATTATTAGCGGTGCGAGTATTGACTCCTGCAAAACGATCTTCCCCCGGTCCGAAACGTTTTAAAAAGTGTTTCATCAGGGTTTGATAATTGCCTTCTTCCAGAATATTTAAAATGAATTGATCCCCCACTTGCAGTAAAGACTCGATCGCCCGATCTTTGGCCACAGCAACGGTAAAACCGGGAGGATCAAAACTTGCTTGAGTCACCCAAGAAGCGACCATTGCCCCGCTTCTGTCTCCTTTCTTGGTGGTAATAATATATAAACCACCGCTAATGCGTCCGATGGCTTTATCGAGGTCAGTATCGAGGGATTTTCTTTGTTTAACTTTTACCTCTTGGGTTAATAGTTGTCCCATATCTGTCCCCGCTTCTTCACAGCGTTGATAGAGACTCTCGTTAGGAGTTTCTGTGCTACGAATGGGATCGAAAGCTTTGGTTAAGCCAACTTCACGAAACTTATTAAATAGAGGTAAAATCGGTTCATCATCATCCCCTTGAGATTCAAACATTCCGAGGTATTGTTTGGGGTTAACCGAGGCGAGAATTGTGCCTAGATTCCCCGTAATTTCTTGGGCATGAATACCAGAAACGGGGGGAGTACCGATGACGATTCCCACCGCGGAAGAAGCTAATTCTTTTACCTCTTGGGGATCGGCGGATTTCAGGTCTAGAGTTTCTACGGCCACACCGGTTTTAGTAATACCTTTGGCAATAGATTGACAGAGGCGATCGCTATAACCATAATCGGAAACATAGAAAACTGCAACGGTTTTTTCTGCCTTAGTTTGTGCCTGACTCCAATCACGATAATGGGTCAATAATTCAGTAACATTATGTTTTAATAACGGTCCATGACCATTAGCCACGAGATTAATATTACCTAGGGGTTCCATCCGTTTCATCGCCGCTAGTACGGAACGAGCATTAGGAGCCATTAAACATTCATAATAGAAACGATAATCCGGTTCAATAGCACTTAATTGCTCATCGTAGAGATCATCGGAACAGTAGTGCATTCCGAAGGCATCACAGGTAAATAAAATTCCCGAACCGTGATCGTAGGTAAAAATAGTATCAGGCCAGTGTAAATTAGGAGCATTAACGAATTCGAGAATGTGACCGTTGCCTAGGTCTAACTGATCGCCATTTTTGACCAGTTGACGTTGAAAGGGATGATGAACTAAATTCTCTAAAAACTGAATTGCTACTTTCGACCCAACGACGGTAATATTGGGAGCGAGTTGCAATATATCTCTGACTAACCCACTGTGATCGGGTTCGGTATGACTGATAATTAAATAATCGATTTCTTGGGGGTTAATTAATCCGTTGAGACTATCAAAATATAGTTGACGGAATTTTTCGTGAGAGGTATCCACAAGGGCGATTTTTTCCCCACGAATCAGATAGGAGTTATAAGTCGTACCGTTTTGTAATCCGAATTCAATATCGAAGCGATCGCGATCCCAATCGAGGGAACGAATAGCGGTAGTGTCTGCGGTGAGATCGGCCACCTGCACGGTGAGACGTTTTGTTTTGACTGGTGTAGCAACCATCGAACCCCTCCTTATTGTTAAGTTTTTTATACTTTGTCTCTATTGTGCCACGAGGAAATAAGATATGGGGATTTATTTTCCCATAATTACTGATAACAGTTATCTTAATGGTCAGGTAGGAGTCGATCGTCGATACCGAATTAGCTTATACTTCATCTTTATGAGAAAAGCTCTCTATCGATCTGTGTGGGGAAATGGGTCTTATACATTCCAGTCAAATTAAATTTGAGGCGTTGCTGATTTCAGATATGAATCTTCTTTTCTGGGATTTTTAAAACCTAGACCCAAACTAACTTTTGGATACGATTGAACGCCTTTATTAGCTGTCACCTTCTTTTTAACAGTTCATATTTATCCCCCAATGTGACAATTGGCGGTCTTTGTAGGCAAGGGTAAAACTGGATAAATAATCTTGACCGTCTAAATCGAGATTAAAGGCAGAAAAGCAGACCCACAGACTACGTTTATCAACGGCGACAGAGCGACTAAAAATTTTACTGAGAGTATTGACGGTCAGTCCAGTTTGTTGGCTAAGAATGTCTAAGGTGCAGCGAGTGTTTTGTTTTATTTCCCAATTCACTTTAGCACGGTGCAGTTTTTGGTAGCCGATAGAGGTTAGGATTACGCCGCGCTGACGAGAGGATTTACCCTTTGACTGTTCCATAAGTTACCTCATCAACATAGAGATTAGCAGAATTTTCCATTATGGTAATCAGTGGGGATACAAAAAATTACTTTTTTAACAATATTTAAAGTTTGCGCTAGGAGTCAGGATTTTAACTAGGTGAGATCACCGATGATTCTCCTTGAACAGTTATTATGTACTTAACCTATAGGAGTCCATCGTTATTTAGGGTTTGCTGAATAAATCTAAAAACCTTGTTGGATAAGGCTTTTAGACTTTTTTTCCCTGAAAAAGTGCCTACCATTGGAGTGATTGGGGGGAAAATTTAGGGATTTTTTCCCTGAAAATTAGGTAATTGACCAC
>NZ_JAPZRB010000008.1:0-6323 GCF_027531105.1 Microcystis sp. LE18-22.4A | reverse complement strand
GCGAGGGATTCTTGGTTCATCGAGTTTCCTTAATCTGACAGGACGTATCCAATCAAACCAGAGGGAATCTCTCCCCAAGCGTATTAGTTTCCGTGTGTCCCACGGTACTTAGTCCCTTTTTGAGAATATTGATAGCGGCGTTAATATCTCTATCTTCTACATAGCCACAATGGGGACAAACATGGGTTCTCGTCGATAGAGATTTAGGGACTTTTTGACCACAATTAGAACAGTTTTGACTCGTGTTATGGGGGGCTACTGCTACCGTAGCCTTACCATATTTAAAACCAAAATATTCTAACCATTGCCGAAAAGTGGACCAAGCCACATCATTAATAGATTTAGCTAGTCTAGAGTTTTTTACCATGCCTTGAATATTTAAGTTGACCTGAGCGATAAAATCGTTAGATTTAATGACGCGCAATGCCTCTTTTTCGACAAAGCCTCTACGTTGCCTACTTACTCTTAAATGTTTTATAGCATACCTCTTTCTGGCCCTTTGGTAGTTATTTGACTGAGGTTGACCTTTTCTAAACTTTTTAGATTTTTTCCGATTTAGACGGTTTAATCTTTTTTCTGCCGGTTGATAGTATTGCGGTATTTCTACCGTTTCCCCATCACTATTAGCGTAGAAAACTTTTAAACCTACATCCAATCCCACACATCTTTTAGTCGGTTCTAGGGGTTTCGCATATTCCCGAATATCAACACTTAGACAGAATTGGACATAGTAACCATCCGCTCGTTTAACAATTCTAACTCGTTTAATTTGGTCTATAGGATAAAAGTTTAGGTCTCTAGTTCCTTTTAGTTTAACCGTCCCAATGTTTTTCTTATCTGTGAAAGTTATTTTCTTTCTATCCTCTGATAGTTTCCACCCACAGTTTTTATATTCCACAGAACGATTATTTTTCTGAAACTTGGGATAGCCTTTTTTACCTTTTATTTTTTTCTTACAATTGTCATAGAAACGGGCAATAGCTGACCAAGCCCGTTCGGCCGATGCTTGTCTAGCCATAGAATTTAGAGTATCGACAAACTTGAACTGTTTGGCGAGAACTGCACAATATTTATTGGGAGAATATTTATCAATTTTATCTTCCCTCTTGGCATCCATCCAAAGCCTTAATGCTTTGTTTCTGATGAATTGTACTGTACGAATAGCTTCATCAATGGCAGAACACTGACTTGGTTTGACCACGGCTTTCATTTCTAAGACAATCATTGTTTATCGACCTCAAACAACTTATTTTATATTAACCTGTACAGCATAGATTGTCAAGATTTTAGTCGTGCTTCGCTGTTTTATATTGGTCGGGGTTTCATCCCGTCCCTAAGCGCGAGGGTCTTCACCCCGACATTTGAGATAAACCGCACGAGCGACGCGGGTACGATTAGCTTCCTGGTCTCCGTGGGCATAAGTTAGATAAATCCAGCGATTTTGGGCAAATTGGGGATGAATTGCCACATCGAGCAGTCCTCCTTGTCCGACGGCAAAAACTTCGGGAACTCCAGCGATGGCTTTTGGGTCTAATTTGCCCTCTCTAACTACTCTTAAACGACCGGGGCGCTCTGTGATGAGGATTTCCCCGTTAGGTAGCCAAACCATCGACCAAGGATGCTCTAAACCCTCGATTACGGTCACTTTTTGCCATTGATTGGTCTGGGAATTATTCGCCGAAGTTAATACATTTGCACCTTGACAACTGGAGATAATTATGGTAGTAAAAACGCTAGATACTAAAGGGGAGAAAAGGCGATTGAGAGAATTAAGCATTAGTTGGTAACTCCCCAAGTTTGCCATGGCATAGACATCATTAAGGTTGGTTCGGGTTAATGGCTCGTACAAACTATTTGGCAATACCTCTAATTTTCGCTTTGACTTTTTCAATGAATGAAGAAGAATTAACATCGTGGAGATGTTGTTTACTGGCTTTACTTAGGATTGATGCCACTAAACCAAAGGAGGACTGAGAAGAAAAAATCAAATCATTACAACTGGCTAACAAATACATATCCATTAATGCTTCTATGCCATTTTGAATGCGATCGGGACATTGATCCCAGTTCTGGTGCATTCTTTCTCCCGATGGTGGAAACCATTTTGGTGTGGTGATAATATTTGGAAATTCCTGTTGAAATTTTTCAACAACTTCTTGAGAATCTGTGGACAAGAAAATTCTGTCGAATTTATTCTTTTTGTTGATTTTTTTAGTCTTAGTAATTAGCTTATCTAAAGGAATCTTCATGTCTGTGTATCTGACATGAACGCCTAGGGTATTCACTCCAAAGTAAGATGATCGGAAATCTTCGATAGACTGAACAATTTCAGGTTTCAGGCTTAGATGAGAGTTTAATACCTGTTTGATAATAGTACGATCATCCATTTTTGCCAAGTAATCGAACTTCCCATGAAAAAGTTGTCTCATCTGGTTGATTTTATGAGTATAAGCACAGAAAACGAGAATCTCACTCTCATAATTTGTTCTAGATAATTCAACCGACATAGATTGATCCGAAATCCTTAAATCTTTTCTTAGTCCACCAAAAGATTGATCTAACTTATCAATCCATATCTCAGGATAGACAGACTTGCTATCAGGTATAGATTCTACTGAACTGGTCTTTGGACAGTTAAAAAATAGAGGGAAGGAATTGATATCGTCATGACAATAAGTATTATCCCGCCAATCAATAACTAACTGGCGATTACTAATTTCACTATAGATTATTGCACCACAGGCGGCCAGAATTCGGTTCCCCATGCCAGAGGAACCTTTACAAATCAGAAATTTTCTAGAGCTATTCATATTTTCTATTAAGTATCTACTAAACTATAAACCTAGGCGACGGCGAGTTTTTTTGAAACTAAAGGGGGAGTGAGCCATAAATAGCTTGACAAATTCTAGGCGACTTTGAAGATCACGATATTTTTTTAGGTAGTAAAATAGTGCTTCTAAATCAATATAAACACCCTTGCGATACAGGTAATGCGCTAATTCTACCCCACTAATCTCATTTTTTAAGAGGTCAATTAACTCAAGACTGCTAGGTAAGCTATTGGGGCGGAATGAGAAACTATAGGCAGAGTTTACCCATGATGCTTCTTTCCCTTTATAGGTTTTAGATTCTGGGTGTCCAAAACCAATATTATAGATCAAAGAAGTTTTGGGAATGAGATGAACCCGATTTTGATACAAAGATGCAAGAGTAAGAGTAATAACCCAGTCAGTTTGCTCATTTCTCTCTAGCCAGAACTGGTTTATTATAGTCATTTTTGTTTGCACGGTGGCGGGTATATTATAGAACTTTCCAAAAGGATTATATTGTTTTGGCTGATTGATGAGAGCGATATCATTCCAGCGATCGGCCCAGATACCGAATCCCCAAGAAAAAACTCTACGAGAGAGAGCAAAATCCTCTTCGATCAAATGATATGCTTGCTCTGGAAAGGCTGCATATCCGCTAATCGAAAAGATTTTTTTTTGTTCACGGTATGCCTCTAGCAGACGGCACATCCTATCATAAAAATATGGATTGGGAAAGTTATCATCTTCCAAGTAAACAACAGATTCATAAGTGGACAGTGCTTCTGTCAAGGACAAAATGACATTTTGATCACAGCCCAAATTTTGTGGTCTTAACCTTATATCTACTGGAATTTTACTAGAGAACTCTTGCAGTAAGGCAATTGTTTGATCAATCAGGAGTATATCACGTTCATTTCTTGCTCCATCCACATAGGCAATGATCTGATGAGGAAATAGAGTCTGTTGGGTTAAACCCTTTAAAACTTCCTTGAGTAGAGCGGGACGAGTAAAAACTGTTAAAATAACTGGCGGCAAAGAACTAGGTAAAGGTACTTCATCAAGAGACATTGGTAAATTTGTTAAATTCATAGACTACCGCAAAACAAAAATTTTAACATCTGCACAAATCATGCCCAATATGGTAACACCTTAATTTGACTGTGTCAAGCTTAATTACACTTCGATAACTCCCAGCTAGAATTTTTTTACCTTAACTGGAGAGAAAACTTTTACTATAATGTTCGGATATACTGTCTCCTTTGCCTGACCACTTATTAACCATAACTTCCTAGTTGGTAACTCTCCAAGTTTTCAGCAGATCAATATAATTATATTGACTCCATTTTGAGGAGTTGTTTTAGAAAATTTAAGAGATTTTGTAGTGATGGTATTTGCGTTAAAGTTTGCTCGCTAATCCACCGATCATCAGAAATAGTTGCGGTGTTGGTTTTTCCCGGTTTAAGAATACTAGCAATGGCGGCAATAGTGGCTTTTTCTTTATCAAAAGGTTTCCAGCCAATTTGACTAATTTCCTCCTCAGAAAACTGTTGAATATATGCTTTTGCCCTCTTCATATATTCAGGATAGGCGATTTTTCCACAATCACAAAGTAGGGTATCTAAGACACCTTGATCAACATTATTAGGCAGTATGTATAATCCGACTCTTGGTTTATTTTCTTGAATAGTTCCCGTGGCAGCTACTACCGTGGGAAAGTCGGGAAAATATTCCCGAAAACCCTGATGATATTTGCGAGCAACTTCTGCCGGGTTATCTTTATCCGCATCGGCAATAATGGCAAAAGCTGATAATTGATCGTTATAATCTATATCGGCAAGTTTATTGGTTAAATTTTTAATTAATTCACTGCCACCCCCGGCATAAATTGCCACGGATAAAGTCTCAGTATAAAGAATAGATGGCATATCGAGTCTGATGTAAAGTTTTCCAGTTTTAAGAGGAGGATATTTCGGAATAAATTTTTTCCAAATTGGCTCTAGATTTGAGAGTTCTTCACATTTAGAAAACCCCAGCAGTTTACACATAACTTTCACCAGAAAAGCTTGATCATGATTACCCTCCACTCCAATCAATATATGTTCTCGACTCACCAACGAACCTCCTGTCCTAAGTCTTCTCGTAAGCTTTTTAATCGAGTCCAATCATGTCTAACTACTCTAGTATAATTTTCCTTTGGTTCGAGACGATAAAGCACCAAATCTGATTCTCGTTCAGTAACTTCTAACAGAGCATCAACAGCTTCTAGACTGTGGGTAGTAGCAAACAGTTGTACATTCATTTTTTGACACCATTTAACTAACCAATTAAAAGAACTTTGCAGTGCCTCTGTATGAATAGCTGATTCTAATTCATCAATGAATAAAATTCCACCTTTAACACTGGCAAGTTTGAGGGCAATATGAAGTAAGCGACGCACCCCATCACCAAAGGTACTAACGGGGACAAGTCCCAATTTTTCATGTTGAATATAAATATTAAATCTGGAATATAAAGAATGAGGAGGTAAGAGAATTTCTAAGTCAGAAATATTACTGTCCATTTGACGCAGTAAATCGATAACATCTGTTTTAAAATTGGCAAATCTCACTTCTGAAAGCAATCGAAATTGACCAATATCAGAACGATGAGAAGCGGGACTAACCAGAGAAGTTAGTAAGCTAGGTTCTTTTTTTCCCGATAGTCTAGAGAGAGAGCTATTTTCCCAAAGTTGATAGTTTTCTTTCAGGGGATTTTGGGGATAATTAATTAAACTTATTAATTGTTCTTGAGCCAGAAATACTGTTATCGATAAGTTGATACCTTTTCTTGTTTCCCATAAATCTTCATTATTATCGATTAAATCTTCGTTTTCTTCGCTAATTATCTCATTAGGATGAAGCTTGTCTTCGGGACTGTCAATTAAAATAATTCCTTCGAGTTCTTCATAAATTGCCTCGATTTTCTGAACTTTAAAGGAGCCATTTCCTGTGATTGATATAACCCCGTGATTAAGTTTTTCTTGCTCAATCATTGCATCGTGGGTAAATAACCACTGTAGGGAATCTAGATAAGGAGTCCGAGAAACTCTGTACTCTTGTTCTCTTTGTCTAGCAGTATTTAGCCAAACTTTTAGATCTAAGGGATGACAGTAAATAGATAACGCTTCGAGAACGCTGGTTTTTCCCGAATTATTAATTCCCACAAGCAGGTTAATCTGTCCGAGATTCTTTAGCTCAAGCTCTCGCAGTCCTCTAAACTGGTGAATGGTAATGTTTTCTAGGCTTTTAGTCATAAACTTAGTTTAGCTGAAAAGGGTGACAAAAAACTAAGTTATCTCCTCAAATGTATTGAAGTTTTAATTTAATCAACTTCTGGTTCTTCGTTACTTAGTATGGTTCGATAGGGGGGCATAAATCGACTAAATCCTTATCTGGCAAGAGACTTAATTGATTAGTTCGCTCTAGATCAAAAATAATTGACAAAAATCGCCAAATGCCTTTCTATATAAGGGTT
>NZ_JAPZRB010000132.1:0-54519 GCF_027531105.1 Microcystis sp. LE18-22.4A | reverse complement strand
TTGTGGAAGCCTTGGCAGCTTTTCGGACAGCGATGTCTTTCCGTTTCTTTGAGTGGCTGACCGAGAATCGGGATGTGTTTGCCGCTTACAAAGCCAGTTTAGGCTTTGTTTGGGCTTGAAATTTGTTTAAGTCCCACTAGGATTCGGCGATCAGGTGTGGAGATTGGCCAGAGGAAAACTTGAGGGGGAATTAGCGACTGTTGACAAATCTCTGAATGGAAAGTTGCGAGATCACGGCTCCGATCGGGTTAGCAAAGGTGATACTGTTGTCTGTTCGTCCTGCAAAGAGGAGGGCGACGGGTTGATTGCTGTTTGCCGTCACGATCAGTGAACCAGAGTCCCCACCGCGACTAAAAGGATTGCCGCCGATGCCACGGATGCCGATCTGATTGCGGAATTGGGCGGCACCGCAGGAGTAGCCGCCAACGGAGATGTTGACGTTAATATCGGTAATCGTGCCGATAGTTGCTTGGGTTGTCCGACCATTTTTCTTCACCGTCATACCTAGGCGGGCGGCGATCGGTGTAGGATTGAGGGTGTAGTTGACATGACGCGGATCGACAAAACTAAAAGCTGTCCAAGCAACGGCCGCATCTACCAAGTTAGGACCCGGACAGTTGACCCGGACAAAATTTTCCAGGAGGGCGATTCGATCGCCGGGGACAACCCCACCATCAACCCGTCCGGGCTGGATAATCGGATCGCCGATACGGGCGTTGTTGGAATTGGCGATGACGTGGTTATTACTCAACAGGCACAGCTTATTATTGCGTAGCACTACCAGACAGCCAAGAGTCCCCGCGGTTACTTGCGGATGACCGATGGAGACACCACAACGAACTGGGCGCGCATAACGACGATTATATAACTGGGTGACGATCTCGCCCACTTCTTCGATTTCCACAGGCATACCCCCGATCGAGGTGGGTACGGCGGCAAAAGCACTAGCGGCAATTGTCCCGGCCACTTTTTCGCTGACGTAAACTTTCAGAGTCACATCGGGGGTAAGCAGTCCACCGACGCTACGAAAACCGATGCCAGTGCCGAGAATACGTTCCCCTCCGGTGTCATAGTCCGCAATCGACTCGGATAGGGAGGCGGTAAAGGTTTCACTGCCACCGAGGCGCTGTTCTAATTCTTCTTGGGCTGAAAACCAATCTTGAGTGATACCGATCGTATCGATAGACTCGGAGGCTTCTATTACTTCTAAGGCTTGATTTTCGCTTCCCAAAGGCGCATTGGGATCAAATTCGATCACATCTTTATTCGTTGACGATTCCATACTAGAACCCTCCCGCTCATCGGGCATTTCATAAGGTTGAGTCATTGTTAAAACTACCTTGTTCACAAGTTTTTTACTGGGGTTATTATTCCCAAAGTAAGAGAACCGAACATAACCAATCGACCCCTCAACAATTTATTTCTCTTAACTGGAACAAACCTTAGCTATATGCTATCTATACCTCCTATAAATTGACCCCTGTAACCAAGATTTTGAAATATTTATTTGTAAAACTTTTTAGATCTTTATTATCTCTTTTTGTTCGAGCGACCTCAATTATAGCAGTTATCTTAATGGTTATATAGGGTTTGCTGAATAAATCTAAAAACCTTGTTGGATAATATCTTTAGGCTTTTTTGAAATCAAAAAGTGCCAGCCCTTGAAGTGATCGGGGGGGGGGAAATTTAGGCACTTTTTTCCTGAAAATTAGGTAGTTGACCACCTGAAAATCGGTAAAACCCCACACCCCACACCCCACCCCCCCGATGTCGGGGGGGTTGGGGGGGCCACACCCTGCCCCCAGAAAAGCTTTTTCAGCAGCCCCTATATAGGAAGTTTTTCCTCTGCATTTCATAGGCAGAGTCCGATGAAATGCGAAAATTGTTGCCCGTTCCCACTCCAAGACTTTTTCAGCAAACCCTACTTAGTTTGAAAGATATTTTGTACCATTTTTTTATCCAAACCCGCGGCAATTTTATCTAATTCTGCTATTTCCCCACTGTCTAAACTCCATCCTAAAGCCCCTAAATTATCCTCAGCTTGCCGAACATTTTTGGCTCCTGGGATAGGAATTGTTCCCTTACAGATACACCAATTTAAAGCAACTTGGCTAATAGTTTTATTTTTAGCTTGGGCGATAACTTCTAGGCAACTTATCAGGGGAGAAATAGCGGGAATTAATTGACCAAAAAGGAAGCGACGTAATCCAGGAGGTAAGTTTTTATTATCTCGATATTTCCCCGTTAATAACCCCAAAGCTAAGGGACTATAGGCAATAATTTTAATGCCCAATTGATCACATAGTTCCTTTAATCCTAAGTCAGTGAGAGGATAGGTAGAAAGGAGAGAATACTGTACCTGTAAACTGGTAATAGGAATGCCGCGACTGGCAAACTTTTGATAGGCAGACTTCAATCTTTTCGGTCCAAAATTGGATAAACCGACTCCTTTAACTAACCCCTTTTCCAGACAATCCCCCAATCCGTCTAATAATCCTCCCTCCTGCCATGGCGCATAATTGCCTGTTGACCAGTGCATTTGCACTAAATCCACCGGGCGACCCAATCTGGTTGCCGAAGCTTGACAAGCTTTCACCATGGCATGACGGGTTAAACGCCAAGGATAAGGGGCGAGTTTGGTGGCAATACGGATATTATCGGCGTTATAACCGCTATATTCCCCTGTAAAGCGTCCTAATAGCTTCTCACTCTGTCCGTTGAGTTTGCCTGTCCCGTAGGAGTCTCCCGTATCAAATAGGGTGACACCCCGCTCGACGCAGAGATTAAAAACCGCTTGTAACTGGCTATCCATACTCTCATCGTAACCCCAGAGAAGACGATTTCCCCAGGCCCAAGTACCGCAGCCCATGGGGGGAAGGGATAGAGTTTGATCTGTGACTGTCAAGGGATTCATGGGTCAGTTTCTCTGGGTTTTTTCTCAAGCTTTCAGAGAGATATTTTACTACTAAATCGACTTAGGTTTTTGTTTAACAAATAATCCCCGCAACCAATAGTAAAAACTATCGATATAAGTAAAGATTACCGGCACAACCACCAAAGTTAACAGGGTGGAAGTGGTAAAACCACCAATAACGGCAATCGCCATCGGTGCGCGAATTTCCCCATCTGCACCCAAAGCTAAAGCAATCGGTAACATCCCGGCAATTGTGGAAACGGAGGTCATAATAATTGGTCGTAAACGAGAGACTCCCGAATCAATCATCGCCTGAAATTGCGGTTTCCCTGCCTCAATGCCACTCAGGGCAAAATCGACTAACAGAATCGCATTTTTAGTGACTAATCCCATCAGTAAAACTATGCCAATTAAAGCGTATAAACCTAACTCTTTTTGGGTAATTAAAAGAGCGATTAAAGTACCACCAATCGATAAAGGAAGGGAAGTTAAAATCGCTAGGGGATAGAGAAAATTGTTATACAATAAGACCAGAATCCCATAGATAGAAATAATTGCTAAACTTAACGCCCCCAAAAAACGAGCAAAGATATCGCGCATAATGCGAGCATCACCAAAGGGTTCTTCTGTCACCTCTGGGGGTAAGTTTTTCATGATTGGTAAAGCGCGAATTTGTGTCACCGCACTTCCCAAAGAAACTCCCTCTAAATTAGCTCCAATATTAACCTGACGTTGACGGTTAAAGCGTTGAATTTCCGCAGGTCCACTACCTAAGCTAATTGTCGCCACCGAGTTAAGCGGTACTAACGTCCCATTACTGCTAGGAACGCGCAAATTTTGCAGAGTTTCTATCTCACTGCGACCATCGTTGGCAATTTTCACCCGGATGGGAATTTGTCGGTCAGCAAGGTTAAATTTAGCTAAATTAAACTCATTATCGCCGATTAAAGCTAAAGATGCAGTACGAGCGATCGCTCTGACCGAGACTCCCTGATCGGCAGCCCGGACAGGATCCGGTTGAATAATGATCTCCGGTTTAACTAAACTTACCCCGGAACTGACCTCGACAAAACCGGGTAAAGCCCGCATTTCTCGCTCTAATTTTTGGGCAGTTTGGGTTAAAATATCGCCATTTTCACTTTTTAAAATAATAGCGACATCCTTAGTGCTTCCTGCTCCCCCCTGCGCCCGAAAACTAACTCTAGCACCAGGTATCTTCTGGAAATCCCGGCGGGTTTGTTCCTCAAATTGCCGTTGAGTTAGCGATCGCTGTTCCTTAGGAACTAAATTAACATATATTAACCCCGTATTTACCCGTCCCGAATCTCCCGGAATAGCCAAAACATTAGCGACGGCGGTATTTTTTTGCAGTAAACTATTCACCTGATTAGCCACGGCAACAGTATCATTCAAAGTCGCACCGGGAGGCAATTCTAGGCTTATTGTACTTAATCCGGTATCCCCGGAACTAAATAACCCTTTCGGAATCAAGGGAACTAACTGTAAACTACCGATAAAAAAGACCAAAGCCGCCAATAAAGTCAGGATTCGATGACGTAGGGACCAAGTTAACAAACTTTTGTAGGGACGAAAACGGGGGCGCGAGGAGGGATTACTCTCACCGGTTTTCAGCTTTTTCGGCTGTAGAATATAGGCACTTAACATCGGGGTGACGGTGACAGCGATCAAACTGGAAAATAGGGTAGAAACCGCCACAGTAACGCCGAAAGGTTGAAAGAATTGCCCCGGCACACCGCCCATAAAAGCAACCGGCAGGAATACCGCTATAATTGCCGCCGCACTGGCTAAAACGGCTAATCCAATCTCTTTTGAGGCATCAAAAGCCGCTTGCAAGGGTTTTTTACCCATAGCTAAATGTTGATCGATGTCCTCCACCATACACACCGCATCATCCACCAGATTCCCCAAAGCTAAAGCTAAGGCCAGCAGGGTCATACCGTTAAGGGTATAATTTAGGGACTGCATCACCCAAAAAGTCGGGAAAATCGACAAAGGCAGGGCCAAACCCGTGATAATCGTGGCGCGCCAATTGCCTAAAAATAGACCCACCGTGATCACCGTCATCATACAACCAATCAGGAGATCGCTCAGAAGGCTTTCGTAACTAGCACGAATTGAGTCAGCACGGGTAAAAATTAATTGAAATTTAATATCTTCGGGCAGTTTTTTCTTTAAATTCTCGATTTCTTGGCGCACTGCTGTTTCTACCGTCACCAAGGTGCTGCCAGTCCCCCGTAAAATCGAAAAACCCACCACTGGCTGCCCATCTAAGAGGGCCATTTGTCGGGGATCGCTGGAACTATCCCTAACTGTCCCTAAATTGCTTAAGGGGACGGTATCACCGTTAGGTAAAGAGATTTGATAATTTCTTAAATCTTCGATCGTTTCAGCGCTGCCGAGGGTGCGGACAGTTTGTTCACTGCCACCGATTTCCGATCGCCCTCCGGGTAAATTAATATTAAAACTACGGATTTGGTCATTAACCGCCGTGGCCGTGATACCGTAGGCGATCAGACGACCGGGATCTAAATCTACACGCACTTCTCGATCGACTCCCCCAACGCGATCGACTCGTGCTACCCCCGGCACTCCCGTTAAAGCGCGGCCAATTTGACGATCAACTAGATCACTTAATTCGGCGATCGATCTTTTCGGGGAGGAGATGGTGTAGTTCATCACCGCACCCCCGGCAAATTCTAAACGTTGGACAATTGGATCATTAGCATCCTGGGGTAAATCCTGCCGAATTTGCGCTATGGCATTACGCACATCATTGGTAGCGCGATCGCTGTTAGTGCCAAGGATAAAGTTAACGGTGGTGGTGCTGCTGCCTTCGTTGATGGTAGAAGTAATTTGATCGATATTACCCAAAGCAGCCACCGCATCCTCGACTTTTTTGGTGACTTGGGTTTCCAATTCCTCTGGACCTGCGCCGGGTTGATTAACGGTGATAATCACGGCCGGAATGTCAATATTAGGAGAGCGATCGATCCCTAATCCTAGAAAGGCAATGTATCCCATTAAGGCCATAACCAGGGAGATCAGGATCGTCGGAATGGGATTTTTGATAGACCAATTAGAAATATTAAAAGCCATAATTTCAGTTATCAGTTATCAGTTATCAGTTATCAGTGGGTAAGTTATCAGTTACCAGATGTGAGTTTTCAGTTACCGGTTATCAGTTATCAGTTATCAGTTTTTGGTTTTTGGTATTTTCTTGGCAGGTTTTTAGAATAGCCCAAAGCATTTTACCAATTTCCTCCGCATCATCATTGATACTTTGAAAGGCTCTTTCCTCTATGTAGAGCTTGCTGAATAAATCTAAAAACCTTTTTGGGTAATACTTTCAGACTTTTTGTCAATCAAAAAGTACCAGTTCTGGAAGCGATCGGGGTAAAATTCAGGTACTTTTTCTCTGAAAATTAGGTAATTGACCAGATGAGAATCGGTAAAAACCTACACCCCACACCCCACACCCCACACCCTGTCCCTACGAAAAACTTTTTCAGCAGACCCTATGTAATTCGTGTCTTTCAATAGAGACAGCCAATACTTTGTTTCTAGACATTCCTTATAAGCTATTGACATTTTAGCTCGAAAATCAGCTTGAGAAATAGCTCCATTAGCCTCGGCAATGTTAGCCCCGATTGAAGTGCCACTCCTTAATAGCTGTTTTGACAAAACATATTCTTGTTTAGTCTCACACAAATATTTATAGCCTTTAACAATCCTAATGGCAAATTTATAAGCTTTATCATAAACTTTACTCTCCATCCGTTTGCCCCGCTACCGATCACTGATTACTGATTACTGTTTACTGATTACTGTTTACTGATCACTGATCACTGATCACTGATTACTGATCGCTGATTGCTGTAATTTTGTCGCCATCACCGAGATAGGCTGCCCCTTTGGCCACAATGCGATCGCCCGCTTGTAAACCGGTGAGAATTTCCACGCGATTATTCGGCATAATTTGACCTAATTGCACAGTTTTGGCGGTAACGGTGTTATCAGGTTCAACTAAATAAACTAGAGCTTGATTATCTTTTTGGGGTAAAACTGCGGTCATGGGGACGGTTAAACTGTTGCTAGTATTCGTCACGATCGCACCTCGTAAAAACATCCCCGGTTTTAATCCTGTATTGTCGGTTAAATCGACTTTAACCGTTGCTTGACGGGATGCCTCATCGACGATGGGATTAATTTCGCGCACCTGTCCCGATAGTTTCAGACTGGTATTAGCATCGGAAGTGATAGTAACGGGCGCTCCGACGCGGATTAAGGGCAATTGATTCTCAGGAACCCGCAATCTTAGCTCTAAACGCCCATTTTCGATGATTTTAAAGAGAGCATTTTGACCGTTGGTGGTATCCCCGATGCGGCCATTTCTTTCGGCAATTTTGCCACTGACCGGAGAAATCAGGCGCGTCTCGTTTAATTGGGCGTTAACAATGGCTAAACGGCTTTGAGCTTCCGCTAATTGGGCTGTAGCTTGGGCTATCACTTCAGGACGATTGCCTGCTTGCAATTGTGCCAGTTGCTGCTCTGCTTCTCCTAAACGGGATTGGGTCTGTTGTACGATCGCCGCTTGCTTTCTTTCTTCATTGAGGACTTCATCGAGACGATCCCGGGCGATCGCTCCTTCCGCTTCTAAACTTTGGTTTCTCTGGACGCGTTTTTTGGCCAAATCCCAATCCGATTGAGCTTGACTAATTTCGGCTTTTATGCGTTGAATAGTTTGTTTAGCTCCAGCGATCTCCTCTTTACGGCTACCCGCTTGCAATTCTGCCAAACGCGCCCGGGATTGGGCGACATTTGCCTGTGCTTGGGTTAATTGCGCTTGTAGGACGGTATCATCGAGACGAGCCAAAATTTGACCTTGGCTGACCCTATCCCCCTCATCGACAAAGATTTCTTTGATTTGTAGTCCCGTCGCTTGGGAAAGAATCGGGATTAATTCATCGGCTGCCACGCTTCCAGTCGCTTTCAGGGTGCGGGCCACGGGAGTAAATTGTACCCTAGTGGTGGTTACTGTTTGTGCTGGTGCTTCATTTTTTGCCGCTACGGCCTGAGTATTGGGGTTTTGGGCTGTTTGGGGTCGATTAGCGAAACGAGTCGCCCCTAGGGTCAATAAAACCCCCAATCCCACACCGATAAATAAACCCTTTCCTCCCGATAGCCACGAGTTGGTTTTTGTCGGTTTTGGCGAGTATTCGGGTTCCTCTGGCTCAATTTCGGGTTTAAATGCGATAACTTCGGGAACTAGCGAATTATCGGCTGAATGCTGGTTATTTTCTAGGGTATCTGGCCGCACGGTCTGCCCTCTCGGTAGATTCTGGATAAAATGTTAAGTTTTGTATCCATTTATAATCTAACGGAAAAAGGTCACGGGTGGGGAAAGTGAGAAAGTGGACTTGCTGTAAAAATCCCAAATTGTCCTGGTTGGTGAGGAATCAGTAGTTAGGAGACAGGAGACAGTAGGCAGTAGTCAGGAGACTCCGAGACAGGAGACAGGAGAATTAAGAATGAGTAATAATCAATTAAATGGTTTATTTAGAGATTTTATGCCAGTTAATCTGGCTCTCCCCTACTTGTGGTCATAAGAAAAAGTTATGAAAAAGTCAGAGATCCAAATTTTCTTGGCCCATGCCAGTGAGGACAAACCAGCAGTTTTGGCACTGTATGACCGCCTCAAGCAAGCGGGATATAAACCTTGGTTGGATAAAAAAGACCTGATTCCGGGTCAAATTTGGCGAGATGAAATTCCGAAAGCGATTAAAGCTAGTCAGATTTTTCTCGCCTGTCTGTCAGGGAAATCGGCTAATAAGCAGGGATACATCCAACGGGAGTTGAGGATTGCACTTGATACCTTGGGAGAGATGCTACCGGGGACAATTTTTTTTATTCCCATGAGGTTAGAAGAATGCGAAATTCCTGATCTGCGAAGTGCAGAAGTTAGCTTGAATCTGCGAGATATTCACCGGCTTGATTATTGGGAAGAAGACGGATTTGAGCAACTAGAAAGAGCAATTGGCTATCAGTTCAAGCTTGAACCGGAAGAGCCAAAACAACTGTTATCAGTATTTAACTTTGAGGTGGTGGGAGTAAATGCGAAAGGTGAGCAAATTAGAAAAGAGTCGAAACAGTCCCAATATTTCAGGGAAGATCTGGGCAAAGGCATCACCTTAGAAATGGTCGCCATTCCGGGGGGAACTTTCCTGATGGGAACAGAAGATGAGGAAATCGAAAGACTGGTTAAAAAATTTAATTGGGAAGGATTTAGAAGGGAAAGACCACAACATGAAGTAACTGTCCCACCCTTCTTTATGGGTAAATACCCCATCACCCAGGCCCAGTGGAAAGCGATCGCCTCTCGCACGGATTTAAAAGTTAAACAAGACCTTGATTTCAAGCCAGCCTATTTTAAAGACCGTCCCGATAGCGATCGCCGTCCCGTGGAACAAGTCAACTGGTACGATGCGATCGAGTTCTGTGCGAGATTATCAAAACTAACGGGAGGGGAATACCGACTTCCCAGTGAGGCGGAATGGGAGTACGCCTGTCGTGCTGGAACCCCCACCCCATATTACTTTGGGGAAACCATTACCAGGGAATTGGCCAACTACAATGCCAGCGAAACCTACGCCGAGCAAGCGAAGGGAGAGTATCGAACAACTCCCGTGGGACAGTTTCCCCCTAATGCCTTCGGACTGTACGATATGCACGGCAATGTCTGGGAATGGTGTGCTGATACCTGGCACGATAACTATAATGATAATTGTTCTCCTCTGCGGGGCGGTTCTTGGTACACCGATCCAAATTACTGCCGTTCCGCTTACCGCTTCGACATCGTCCGCCGCGGCCTCCACAACAACCTCGGTTTTCGGGTGGTGTGCGGTGCTGGGAGGACTTTGTAGCAGAAAAGAATTTAACTTAGTGTCAACAGACTTGCAAAAATTAGGTGGGCATTGCCCACCCTAATCTTAGGATGGCGGTTTGTAGGTAGAAGCAACGGATAATTCCTTTAATTGCTTCGCTGCCACTGTCGAAGGTGCAGAAGTGAGTAAACAACTAGCTTGCTGGGTTTTCGGGAAAGCAATCACATCGCGAATCGATTCTTCTCCCGCTAACAACATCACCAAGCGATCTAAACCGTAGGCGATACCACCGTGGGGAGGGGTTCCGTATTCAAAAGCTTCTAACAAAAAGCCGAATTTATTATAGGCTTCCTCTGGGGATAGACCGATGGTAGCGAAGACTTTTTCCTGTACTTCCCGTTGATAAATCCGCAAACTGCCGCCACCGATTTCAATACCATTAAAAATCATATCGTAGGCTAGGGCGCGAGCGTGGGCTAGATCCTCTAAATCTTCGGGATTAGGGGCAGTGAAGGGGTGATGCAATGCTTCTAGGCGTTTTTCCTCGGCGTTGTATTCAAACATCGGGAAATCCGTCACCCAGAGGAGGTTGATTTTATCAGGATCAATTAATCCCAATTGTTCCCCTAAAACTAAGCGTAGGCGGGATAGGGATTTATTGACTGTATCGGTATCTCCTGCCCCAAATAAGAGCAGATGCCCCGGTTTTGCGCCAGTCTTCTCGATTAAAGCCTGTTTTTGTGCCTCTGTCAGGTTATCTTTAATCGCACCAATGGTATCAAAATCGTAGTCTTCGCGCACGCGGATGTAGGCGATTCCCTTCGCACCCGCATCGGTGGCTTCTTTGAATAAATCCCCACCCGGCTTGATTCTGACGTTAGAAATCGCCTCGTTACCGTTGGGAATCGGTAAAACTTTCACCGTCCCACCACTAGCGATCGCACCTGAAAACACCTTAAATCCCGAATCGGCAAAAATCTCCGCCACATTGACCAATTCCAAGCCAAAACGGGTATCAGGGCGATCGATCCCATAGCGATCCATAGCCTCAGAATATGTTAAACGGGGCAGGGGCAGGCTTATATCGATATTTTTGACTTTTTTGAAGATATGAGCGATTAAAGCCTCATTTAGGGCTAAAATCTCAGGTAAAGAGAGAAAACTCATCTCCATATCCAACTGAGTAAATTCCGGTTGACGATCAGCGCGCAGATCTTCATCGCGGAAACAGCGGGCGATTTGATAGTAGCGATCCATTCCCGACACCATTAATAATTGCTTAAATAGTTGCGGTGATTGGGGTAAAGCGTACCATTGGCCCGGGTTGACACGGGAAGGAACCAGATAATCCCGCGCCCCTTCGGGAGTCGATCGAGTTAAAATTGGCGTTTCCACTTCGATAAAATGCTGTTCATCTTCGAGAAAACGGCGCATTTCCTTGACAACTTGGTGACGTAGTTGTAAATTCTGACTCATACGCTCCCGGCGTAGGTCTAGATAGCGGTATCGCAAGCGCACATCTTCCCGAACCGATTCACTTTCGGAACTGGAGACGACAAAAGGCAGTTGTTTAGTAACCCCGTTGAGAATCTCGATGCTAGTGGCGTAAATTTCGATTTCTCCGGTGGCAATGCGCGGGTTAAGGGATTCGGGCGGCCGTTGACTAACTGTTCCCGTCACCTTGAGGACATACTCGTTTCTGACGGTTTCAGCAATGGGATAGGAAGCGGGGGTTCGTTGGGGATCACTGACGATCTGGACAATACCACTGCGATCCCGTAGATCGATAAAAATAACGCCACCGTGATCGCGACGACGATCGACCCAACCGAAGAGGGTGACACTTTTTTCAATTTCGATCGCGCTAAGGTCGCCACAGTAGTGAGTTCGCATAGTCTAACTAGAGAATTACTTATATTACGAATGTAGTATAGAAAGGATGTGGCCAGAAAAAAATCAGACGGCCTTGTTCATTATGCCGGTATTTTGTCGCTTTTGTCCCCTTGTTTAGGGTATTTTTATGGTCTCCTAAGTAGCTGGTTTTAATTAAATTGAAGATAGATTTTGGGTTCGATCCCCCCTGCCCCCCTTGATAAGGAGGGATCGGCACATCCTTAATCCCTCCTGAATAAGAGGGCATCTGACAATTTTTAACACCTACCTACTTAGTCCTCAGCTATCGGCTTTTCGCGGATCGGCTATAATCAACAAGGCTGATCTAGCAGTTACCGATTGTGAACGATTAAAATCATGAATTGCTTAGAAAAAAAAATGGTGCAACTGTTAAGAGAACTCAGGGAAGATCACCATGTTTCGGGGGTAAAAGCGGAATTCGAGACGGAAGGAACCCGACTGACGGAAGCGATGCGGTTGAAAGAAATTAGTCTGAAAGCGGGGGTAGATTTTAATCTGAAAATTGCTGGTTGCGAAGCGGTCAGAGATATCTTTGATGCGGTTAATTTAGGAGTCGATCGCTTGATTGCTCCCATGGTAGAAACAGCCTACGCTTTACAAAAATATCTGCGGGCAGCCAGGAGGGTTTTAGCTGACCAAGGGGTGGAAGATGTGGAGCTATTAGTTAATATCGAAACGATTACAGCCTGTGAGAATTTTCAGGAAATGTTGGCGATTCCAGAGATAAAATCTCTCCATGGTATCGTCATCGGACGGATGGATTTAGCCTGTTCTTTGGGATTAACCCGTCAGGATGTGAATAGCGAGCAAGTTTTGGCTCTGGCTTTACCTTTGGCAAAAAAAGCTAAGGCTGCCGGTTTGACTGTTGCCATTGGGGGTGGGGTGTCACTGCATTCTTTACCGTTTTTCAAAATGTTCTGCCAAGGACATTTTGACCGCTTCGAGACGCGCAAAGTTATCTTTGATTGTCCCCAAGCTTTGGATAATTTCAGTTTAGCTTTGCCAAAGGCGATCGAGTTTGAATTACTCTGGCTAGAGAATAAAAAAAATTATTATGGTGCTATTGTCCGTGAAGATGACCAGCGTTTAGCAATCCTCCATGATTTACTTTTTGGTTAAAGATACTGGTCCCTTGATTGATCGTGCAAAACCTAGACATATCCAATCAATCTGACAAATAAAAGGTAGGACTGGCTGAATAAATCTAAAAACCTTGTTGGGTAAGACTTTTAGACTTTTTGTCAATCAAAAAGTACCAGATATGGGAGTGGTCGGGGGGAAAATTCCGGGACTTTTTCCCTGAAAATTAGGTAATTTACCCGATGAAAATGGGTAAAACCCCACACCCCACACCCTACACCCTACACCCTGCCCCTAGGAAAAACTTTTTCAGCAGACCCTAGTTAAAAGCCTAAGAACCGAGAATCCCCCGCTACACCGCGCGAGCGGTTAGCGGGGGAGAGTCAAGATTAGCAACAGGATTAGAACCAAAGAAACAAAAACAAGAAACTTCTGCTTGATTCAGATTGGGAAACCACAACAGCACGAAGAACAACCACAGACGACCAAGAGAAGAACGAACTGAACAATTAATGAATGCTTGTTTCCCTCATCTTTCTGGTGCAATTAATTGGGAATTCCGGGCCGATCGCACCGGGATCGTTCACGTTCAATTTGCTAAAGCTTCCAAAGGACTCCAAGTAATTGGGGGCGTTTTTTTGGCTTGATCGCCCGATTGATATAGAATCAAAAGGCTACACTCAAGATTAATCGCTTGAACTATTCTCTTGTATCTGTTCTTAGAGCCAGCGTGTGGATTGTAGATTCCCCTAATACCCGTATTTTAGCCCCTTGTGCGATCGCTCTTGGTAACTTTGATGGTTTGCACCTAGGTCATCAAACCGTCCTACAGCCAATTTTTCAGGATGGCCCCGCTTATCCCACCGTTGTTAGTTTTACTCCCCACCCGCGGGAATTTTTTACGGGAGAAAAATGGCAATTATTAACTCCTCTAGGGGAAAAGGTGGAGGTTTTAGAGAATTTAGGCGTTAAACAATTAGTTTTACTGCCTTTTTCGGCTGAATTAGCTTCCCTGACTCCCTTGGCTTTTGTCGAACAGATTTTAGTAGAAAAATTACAGGCTAAATCGATCAGTGTTGGTCAAGATTTTCACTTCGGTTATCGTCGTCAAGGTACAGCCGAAGATTTATTACAGATCGCCTCTCAATTTAATATTAAAGTCGAGATTGTTGGTTTAAAAAACTGTGGGGCGGGTCGGATTAGTAGTTCCCTAATTCGTCAAGCTTTGGCAGCAGGAAACGTTGAGCAAGCTGGGCAAATGTTAGGTCGTCCCTACAGTTTAACCGGTCGCGTGGTCGTCGGGCAACAGCTGGGCAGAACATTAGGTTTTCATACCGCTAATCTACAGGTTCCCCCCGATAAATTATTGCCGCGACTGGGGGTTTATTGCGGTTGGGTGCATCTCGATGGTTCTCGCTTACCAGCAGTTATGAATATCGGTTATCGTCCCACGATCGAGGGAAAAACTATCAGTGTGGAAATCCATTTATTGGATTGGTCGGGCTATGTATATGATCGCATTTTAACGATGGATTTAGTGCAATTCCTGCGACCAGAACAGAAATTTAATTCTCTCGATCGATTAAAAAATCAGATCGAGATAGACTGCGATCGCTCTCGATTAATTCTAACTTCTGTAACTGACAATTCCTAATATTTTTGGTATTCTCTTTCCACTTTACCCACCGCTTTCAATAAAGGAGAATCAAGGGAATCGATCCAATCAGCTACTTCTCGCGCTAATCCTAGGCTAACAATGCCTTGAGACGGTGGTAATTGACCAGCTAAAGCCTGACTTTTGATGGTTTTCAGGACAGAAATTAAACCCTCAATCCGAGTCGATCTTTCTGTTTTCCGCATCTGTTCGGCCACGGTAATAGCTTGGTCAATTGATTGAATTAATTCCCTCATGTTCGTTTCCATAATATTCTAGCGACAGGAAAGAGATGTAACCGTTATTGCTCGCCCCTCTCCCCATTGTATATTGGCATCTCGCGAGTCTTTAATAAAAGTTTGCTGACCACCACCGGGATAACAATCAGCCGGATTCTGGGGGGCGACAATTCCTTGATAAACCGTTGTTCCCGCAGGTAAAGTCACCGATATTACTTTGGTCGCTTGATTGGGAGGAATCCACTTTTGATCGAGGGCTAAATTTCTGATCACCTCCACATTGGTGGTATATTGATCCGTTGTTAGAAAACGACCTTTTTTGTAATTTTCGTCACTATAATAACGGAAGAAAGTCTGGGGTTTTTCTAGGGTAATTGCCTGACATTCACTATTGCGAAAAGTGATGGCAAGATCTGGAGGAAGGGGACAGGAAGGAGCCTGATCTTGAGCCAATATTTTCCGAGAATTGAAAGTCAAATTTTCGGGTAAACTATTGGTTAATGTACTGGCAGCGATTCCTAAAACAAGACTAAAAACGAGTGAACTGGCTTTCATCTTCACTGATTAAGAGAAATTCTTCTCGATTTTACCGTACTGAACCGACTTAAAATCTTGATTTCGCCCACTGGCAACAATTCTTAACTAATTTTCTTCATGCTCCCAACCCTAACCCCGATTAGCTCCCTAGCAGAAAATTTCCCGCCATTGTCTGTCAACTTTTCTCGCTAGTGTGGGCAAATTAGGAAAAGAATCGTTAAGATCAAAAAAACTTAACATTAATCTTCTTGACAAAATCCCCCATTTGTACTATGAGAGACGCTATTGATATTTTGATGGAAAATTTGAGCCAGAGCATCGTCGGCCAAACCGAATCGATTCGCATTGTGCTGGTGGCTTTGCTCAGTGGTGGCCACGCTCTCCTCGAAGATGTCCCCGGAGTCGGCAAAACCCTGTTAGCCAAATCCTTAGCGCGTTCAATTAACGGTCGTTTCCAACGGGTACAATGCACCCCTGACCTCCTGCCTAGTGATATCACGGGAACCACGATTTGGAACCCCAACAGTCGCGAATTTGAATTTATCCCCGGCCCCGCTTTTGCTAACGTCCTGTTGGCCGATGAAATCAACCGGGCCACCCCGCGCACCCAATCGGCACTTCTAGAAGTCATGGAAGAAAAACAAGTTACCATCGATGGAGAAGCGCGGCCGGTCCCTCAACCTTTCTTTGTGATCGCCACCCAAAATCCGATCGAATATCAAGGCACTTTTCCGCTTCCAGAAGCGCAAATGGACCGTTTTGCCGTTTGCCTGAGTTTGGGTTATCCCAGTGCCACAGAAGAATTAAAAATGTTACAAAGACAGCATTCTCAAGAGGCGGTTAAATCCCTAGAAGCTTGTATTTCCTTAGAACAGGTGGGAGAATTGCAAAGATTAGTCAGTCTGGTCAAGGTAGCTCCTGCTTTACAGCAATATATCGTCGATTTAGTCCGCGCTACCCGTGATCATGAAGATATTAGTTTAGGAGTCAGTCCCCGGGGTTGTGTGGTTTTGCAAAAAGCAGTTCAAGCTTACGCTTTCCTCGAAGGTCGCGATTATGCCATTCCCGATGATGTTAAGTTTATTACTCCCTATGTCTTCTGCCATCGTCTGATTCCTAGTCACGGTCGTCAAGCTAAAGCGATCGTGGAAAGACTTCTGCAATCGGTGGCGATCGAGGATCGCATCTATGCTTAAATTTCAGTTATCGATGAATGGTAAGTTACAGGGTATTTCTAAATTCGGCCAAATTGGTAGAGCCGATCTATTAATTGCTAGTATTGCCTTAGCTAACTCAAGGCTGGAGTAAAAATATTTTGAACGTGCTTCTGTTTTTACTTTTTTTGACCATCTTTCCATGCCAGAACAGTAATCAAAACGGAGGAAGCAGGAAGCCCTCGCTTTTAGCGATGGGTATGTCACAAAGCCTCCCCTAAAAAATTCAACAAACGGTGAGTTTTCACAGCGTCCCCCCTATTCTGAAAAAACTCACCAGAAGCCTTTATTTTGCCCCTCACACCTTATCGAATCGGTCTCCTATCCGAACTGTCCCGTATCGATCCATTCACTCTTGATTAGCGACCACCAATCAGTTGCCAGACCATCGAGGACGTACTTGTAGGGCAGCCAGCCGTAGCCAGCGCTTCCCCAGCCAGTCCCCCAAGAGTTGCGGATGAGCAAGGCACCAGTGGTTTCAATGCCACCCGCATTGGTGTTCTTGATCTTGAGGTTGTCGTCGTAACCGACCGCATCAATCGCGTGACCGCCGAGAACTTTCTCGCCCCGAGTCGGGTAAGGAATCTTGCCGGTCGTGTTGGCCTGATTGATGGAACTGTAAACGGTAAAGCCAAACATTGAGGGCAGCCCATTTGCCAAGTAGGTTTTAATCTGAGTTAATAGGTTGCTCGGTGTCGTTCCTGGGGGGTCGAGGCGATAGTAAGAGATCGCTTGGAAGCTCTGGGCAAAAGCGTAGCAGAATGCCGGCGGCTCCTTGTCATAATCGGGAGTATTGTAGGGGTAGTATTCTTCTGGTGGTACGCCAAACAAGGTGAGGGCGTACATTGTTGAGCGCAAGAAGGCTCCCGTATCCCCCGTCCAGTGCAACAAGTTGCGCGTCACTTTGTAGAGAAAGAGTCTGGAAGCATCGAGGTGTTTGCCAAAAGCTCGCCGCTCAAAATACTCCACCAGTCCGACCCCGGCGTGGGCCGTACAAGAACCGATATTCTTCTGATCTTCGATTGGGGAACACCACGGCCTCAAGTCCACGCTGGCTGGCAGCGCCGCCACCGGGGCCTCCGCTCCCACTTGGGCGAGCATCGCCTTGACCGGCAGTTGCCCCAACGCTCTTAGTCGGGGTGCGACGACCTCGGATTCTGGTGTCAGGTCGCGGATGTCGGGATAGTCGGGCAACCATCCCATTGCGGGAATTACAAATGTTTCACTCATTTTTCCTTTCCTCCTAAGTCGTTACTCACTAGCCCTTGGCTATCTGAGAAGCCTTTACTCTCGGACTTGGAGCGTGACAGTAAATCGTTCGACAATTGACGGCTCTCCCTGCCACTCTCGCCAGAGCTTAAGCCTTAGTTGGCCTATCCCAGCCCGTTGCGCTTTAAAGGTCAGGACTCTCTGACCGCCCCCGCCGACTTTCGACTCCCCGGCAGGTACATACTCAGAGGACTGCAGCTCCACTAAATCGCCCCCGCCGCCATCAAGCGCCCACTGAAAGCCGGTAGTGGGATTCTCGTCGAGGGACAGTAGCAGTAGGTCATTGACCTGCATGGTGATGGATTTGCCGTTGTCAGTGCGAGTAAGGGTTAGCATTGTATCTTGACCGTTCCCTCCTTTCGGGTTCCACTCTGTCGCCCCACAGCCCTGGGAAAAGACCGGGGAAAGCACGAGGATTAGAGTTATGACAATCGCAACGGCCCACTTAAGAGAACGATCCATTATTTTCCTCCCTCGTCTCTATAACGGCCACAGGGATTTACTCTCGTTATTGCAGTTGGGAAATCGCGCCAAGCGCAGAACAAACTGGGAAACGATCTAATTTAATTATCTCTTGCTTTGGCCACCGAGAGATGGTAAGATGGAACGTTTGTGATTTTTCTTAATAATCGCCCTCGCCCACACGCGCCTCAAATACCCTTCAGAGCAGCCCTATCCGTAATACTAAATCCGTTGAATATAAGCTACATATCAGGACAGGCAAAAGGCAAAAGGAAACAGGCAAAAGGGGTAATAAATAATCAGTCTTTAATAACAGGATTTAGGATAATTTGAAACAAATCCTCAACCTGGCGGCGGTTGGCAGTACTGACATCGCAGCTTTGAGAAGTTGTCAATAAATTGATATTGACAACATTGCGATTGTTTGGCTGGCAAGCAGTAGAATCTTGCCATTTCTATCCCTAGCACCAGACATTAATTATTGAACCCCTAGAGGAGAGAATTGCCAGGATCAAAACCCCTAGCGGGGGAATAACAACGACTAGCAATTAAACCCAAAACTAACCACCAGAGGGTACTAACCTGGGGACGATACCAAACTGTATCAAAGAAACCGTGGGCAAGAATTCCAGCCATAGCGGCAATTGCCCCGATTAACCAAAAGCCTTGACTATCCATTTTATCGCGTAAAAGTTTAATTTGATGGATGCCTTGGCCGATAGTTGTGACTAATAACCAGAGGAAACAGGTAAAACCAATGATTCCCGTTTCTACCATGATTTCTAATAGCACAGAATAGGCACTTAAAGCCGTGTATTTTGGCTTCATGAATAGGGGGTAAATTTTCTTAAAAGCATCATTACCCGGTCCGATGCCCAAAAGCGGATAAGTTTGAATCATGCGGATAACTGCATCCCAAACATTAATCCGAAAGTTATTACTACTATCTCCTCGGCCGGCGAAAATACTCATCACCCGAATTCGCAGCGGCTCCACCAATAAAATCGCCCCTAAAACCACCACGGCTAAACCCCCTAAAACTAAGGGTAAAAGCCATGTTTGCCAAAATAACGGTAGATAACTTTTGAACCAATAAAATAATAGCAATAAGAAGACAATTCCTAAGACCATCAAACCAATCCAACCGCCACGACTCTCGGTAAAAAATAAACAAGCGGCATTGGCTAAAGTTAGTAAAGCCGCTAAAATTTTCGGTAGCCATCCCTGCCACACAAATAATGCCGCACCGCTAAAAGCAATACCAGGGAATAAATAACTAGCTAATAAATTAGGATTACCGAGATAACTATAAACCCTAGTATCTCCCGCTAATTCTGAAGTGGGATCGTTCCAAGTTGCTAACTGTTCCGCACCAAAAATTTGCTGACGAATGCCGTAGATGCTGACTGCTAAGGCGGTTAAAACTAAAGTAGTCAGAATCCAATTTGTCTGGCGTGGTGAGCGCATGATTCGGGCGGTAAAGGCAAAAAAGATGAGATTGAGAGTTAATTTAATTAATCCTTCCAAGGCTGCGGTTTTAACGGGAGAAAAAGCCGTAGAAACCGTGGCAATTCCCCAATATAAAAGTACCAAAAGATGTATGGGTGTCACCCCAATTTTGCCTTCATCCACAAGGGTTAAGAGTAGCCAATAACCCGCTATTGCTAACAGCAAAAAACCGATTTGACTGGTGGAGAAAAACGGCGCAGTGGCGATAAGGAGAGAGATTAACAGCGCACCCATCAGTTCTGTCCACTCCACAAACCGGCTACCCTGTCGCCATTGACTAAAAAGGCCGACGAAACGATGCAGATAGCTATATTTTGACCAAGAAGCGGGCGAAAAGTTCAATAGGGTGATTTGTTTCCATAAAGCATTCATAGGGTTTTTAGTTGCGGTTGTCACCATCACACTTTGATTAAGATACCGATTGTATCTTAATTGTTGACTCTTGGGAGCCAAAAGAGTTTCAGTCTGGTGTCTTAGGACAGCTTCACACAGTCAAAACCTAATAGCATAACCAGTCTAAGCGTGGGGTGAACGTAAAGCTTGACCTAAACGAGTTAAGCCTTGGGAACAGTCAAAACGATCGAGATGTACTTCAATAAATGATAGGCGATCGATGTTACCCTGGGCAATCGATAAAGCCTTTTCTAATTCCCCTTCTGTCCTGACTTGACAACTCCAACTTTCCCCGTTAAATACTGCTGGTAATTGGTGATATTTCCACGGTTGTAGATCATTATAAATATTATCCTGAATTACCCGCTCGATCGTGTAACCGTCGTTATTAATTAAAAAGATAATTGGATTGAGATGGTGACGGATAATTGTCGAAAGTTCTTGGGCGGTCATTTGAAAAGCACCATCACCCACAAAGACGATAGGACGAGTATTTGGTGCGGCAAAAGCTACTCCTAAACAGGCGGGAATTGAATAACCAATGGATAGATAAAATGCTTGACCGATAAAGTCGGTTTTTTGGGGCATTAATAAATCAATTGTGGCAATAATTGCGTCCCCTGTATCAGAAATAACAAAAGATTCTTGAGCGATAAAATGATTCATTCGCTCATAAAAACGAGCATTAGTTAATTTTTGCTCTGCCACGGCGATGAATTCTAAATTCTTCAATTCGGCCGCAGGTTTAATCTCTAGTGTAGCCGCTTCTTTGTGACTTAGTTTATCAATTAAACCCTCGATAAAATCCCCTAGGAATACTGGTTGATAGAAGTGATGTTTAATCTTGATCTTCTCGGAATTGGCATTAATCAAATTATTGGGATTTAAATTAGCCGTAAATCCCCCTAAATTCATATCGGACATAATCGCCCCTAAACAGAGGACACAATCGGCATTTTCTACCCGTTGACTAACGTATTCGCGACTTAATGCCCCCACATAAGTGCCGATAAATTGCGGCTGCATTTCCGAAATTGACGACTTACCTAAAATAGTGGTGGCTAAGGGATAACCCGTTACTTCTAAAAGTTTCAGCAACTTATCCTGGAGTTTAAACCGATGGAATTCTACCCCTGCTAAAATAATTGGCTTTTCCGCTTTTTCTAATAAAAAAGCCGCTTCTTCAATGGCTTCTTCTAAAGCGGCAGCATCCGTGAGATTATCGGTTAAATAAATTGGCTTTTCTGAGGGGATACAGGGACGATAGACTAGATCCCGGGGAATTTCGATATACACGGGACGTTTGTGATGCAAACAAGCGGCTAAAGTTTGATCGATTTGACTGGCTGCTTGGGCAGAATTAGTGAGAATAACCGAGGCAACCGTGACTTTTTCCATGATGGACAATTGCAGATTATAATCGCCCGTGGTGTGGTGTAATAATAAATTATCCCGGCGAATCGAGCGATCGGAAGCCCCACTAATTACCACCAGGGGAACTCTTTCAGCGTAAGCACCGACCACAGCATTAACCAGGCTAAATCCCCCGACTCCGTAGGTGACACAGACAGCACCCATCCCTTTGACTCGCGCGTAGGCATCGGCGGCATAACCCGCGTTAAGCTCATTACAGGTACAAACTAATTCGATCGGACTTTCCACCAAAACATCCATCAAATCGAGGACATAATCCCCCGGCACCCCGAAAACATGATTAACCCCTAAATTATGGAGACGCTGGCATAAATATTCGCCGATCGTGATCATAGCAATTTTTTCCCCTGTGTTGGCACTTTCACGCCGATCATAACGATTTTTTCAAAAAATAGGCTCATGCCCAGTAATAAACTGGAAAGTAAAAATCAGGAAATCTTGATTATATCTAGGCGATGGTGATCAATGCTATAGTATAAAGTCTGGGGTTTTTTCTTGGGTGTAAAAAAATGCGGCACTTTTTCAGGTATAATTTTTACAGGAGATTCCCTAAAACTTTCGACTTAAATAAGGCTGACTGTTAATGATTTTTACTGAATTAGTTTTGCAAAATTTCGGTCCATACGCCGGTCGTCAAGTGATTAATTTACGTCCCGAAAAAGACAACAATACCTGTCCGATTATCCTTTTGGGAGGCATGAATGGCGGCGGTAAAACTACTTTAATGGATGCGATTCGTTTGGCTTTGTACGGTGCGCGGGCAAAGTGTTCTACTCGCAATAATTTAAGTTATGCCGAGTTTCTCAGTCAAGCAGTTAATAATCAAGCTTCCCTCATCGATCAAGCTAGAATTGAACTGGCTTTTGAACATCTAGTTAATGAACAATGGCGACAATATCGTATCGTTAGATACTGGACAAAACAGCCCAAAGATGGTAGGGATACCCTCGGTATTTTAGATGAAGATTGGCCCGATCCCGCCTTAGCTAATACTTGGGATGAATATATTGAAACTTTATTACCTTTGGGTATTTCTAACCTCTTTTTATTTGATGGGGAACAGGTAAAAGAATTGGCAGAACAGGATGTACCTCCTGACAGCGTTAAGGATTCGATGCAGACTTTATTAGGGTTAGAATTAGCGGAAAGATTAGCCGTTGATCTCGATATCTTAGCTAGTCGCAAGCGCCGGTTATTAGCAGCAGAAAATGAACTGGCAACTATTGAAGCTATTGAGAAAAAATTAGCTCAGTACCAAGAAGATTTAGAATTGGCTAGACAAGAGATGGAAACTCAACAAAAAAATTTAGATTTGGTTAGAAATGATTTTGATGCAGTCTCGGATAAATTTCGCATTGATGGCGGAAAAATTGCCGCCGAAAGAAGTCAATTAGAGAGCAGAAAAAAGGATTTAGATAAAAAGTTAGATAAACAGAGAGAATATTTAGGTCAATTGGCGGGGGAATTTTTACCATTAAAGTTAATTTTTCCTCTCCTAGAAGCGGCTAAAATTCAGGGAGAAAAAGAGCTAAAATTTCAATCGTCTCAAGTCGCTCAATCGGTTTTAGAATCCAGAGATAAAAAGTTACTTGCTTATTTAGAACAACTGAATTTAACTTTAGAACAATTAGAGAATATTAGAGAATTTTTACAGCAAGAAAATCAGTTTTTAGCTGAGGATAGCGATTCTTTGATTACTCCTTACTTAGATTTAGACGAGGAGGCGATCGAGTTATTAAATCGAGTCTTAACCCATCAACTACCGGCACAAATTAACCTCGCTCATCAAGCAATAGAACAATTAAGAAATCTGGAAGCTGACTTAGATAATTTAGAGCGAGAATTAGCAGTAGCAGCCTCTCCCGAAGAATACGAAACCCTGAGTAATAACTTAAAAACCGCTCAGAAAAAGTATCTAAATGCTCAAGCGGAATACGAGCAAAGCCACAAAAATTATGAGGAAATCAAAAAGAAAATTGAGAAAACTAAAAAAGAATTATTTGCCTATAGTGAGAAAGCTTTAGAATCGCAAAGTAACGAACATATCGTCAATGCTATTGTCAAAGCACAGCAAACTTTAAAAGTATTTAAAGAACGCTTAACTTTAAAAAAATTAAATAGATTAGAGGGAGAAGTGGCGGAATGTTTTCGTTATTTATTGCATAAGTCCGATCTGGTGCAGAAAATAGCGATCGATGCTGATACTTTTGGTCTATCTCTCTTTGGTCCCGATGGACAAAATGTGCCTAAACACCGTCTTTCTGCCGGAGAAAAACAACTATTAGCGATCGCTTTTTTGTGGGGATTAGCGCGAGTCTCCGGACGAGATTTACCCATCGCTATCGATACACCCCTCGGACGTTTAGATTCTTCCCATCGCCATAATTTAGTTGAACGTTATTTTCCCGCCGCTTCCTCTCAAGTCATCCTCCTTTCTACCGATACAGAAATTGGACAAAATGAGCTACTCTTATTAGAAGAACAGGAAGTAATCGCCAGAAAATACCTGCTAGAATATAATTCCAAACAACGTCAAACTACTATTCACCCTGACCGCTACTTTTGGTAAGATTATGACCGAGATAAATTGCCACGAAATCCTCACCCGATTAACTTGAGACATTGAATCAGCTAGGGTGCATCTCACATTTGCAGAAATGCCGACTATCAGCAATTATCAGTGACTCTTAAATCATGACAAATGTATCAGCAGCAGCCTGTAAGCATCCCACCGAAAAGCTAATGCGCGCGGAGTTTGGGTAGGGTTGATTCATGAATCAACCCTACCATGAATCAACCCTAGGGATTTGGGGGGTTCTACCCCCCAAAGGCTTGGATTGAGTGATAAAATCGGAAGTAATGCCCGATTTTAGCCGAGAGTGTCCCCGTAAAAATCCTAACTTGGTAAGTACCTAAGCAAAATTAATTACACATATCTAACCACCTCTTGCCTCTTGTCTCTTGCCTCTTGCCTATCTTCACTAGGAAATTAATTTTGCACGACTACTTACTGTTTACTGATCACTGAAAAAAAGCTCCCTACTTCCCACTATCCTATTAAACAGGATTGAGAATGACTAACTATTTTATCATCAGTCAGAGCGAGGTAAAATTATAGATTATGGAATCACCTATCGAACGTTTTCGACTATCTCAAACCGCCAAAGATAGCCTAATAAAATTAAAACGCTACACCAAAATTGACCAATGGAATATCCTCTGTCGTTGGGCTTTTTGTCGTTCCCTTGCCGAACCGAGTCTCCCCTCTCCCGTTCCCATTCCTGCCGATAGCAATGTAGAATTATCTTGGAAAGTATTCGGGGGAGAAATGGCCGATATTTTCTTAATTGCCCTCAAACAACGTTGTCATCAAGACGGATTAGGAACCGATAAAGAAACTCTAACTCAACAATTTCGCTTACATTTACATCGCGGGATCGGTTATCTTGCTGGGGATACCAAGCTAAAAAAAATCGATAATTTAATCGAATTAGAGAGAGAAAGTCTCAGAGAATCTTAATCAAGAATGATCTGTTTTCAGGGGGAGCGCATCTCAAACGCTATTGACAATTGGCCAATTTTGTGATGGTATAGCAGTTTTCCTCAGGATGAGGCATGGGCAAGGGGCTTAAGCCCCTTGTTGGCAAAACTTGTCGATACCTCAGTAACGTGAAAAGCGCTATATTTAAAAGAGGGCGGCTATCGGGGGATGAGAAAAAATGGAAAATTTAATCGAGGAAGCACTAAGCCATCGAGCGATTAATCATCCGTATTTACTGGCTTTAGAAAAAGGAGAATTTCAACATATTGACGAAGTTCTGACAGACTTTGCCAGTCAATACGGAGCTTATAGTGACTGGTTTTCCCGTTATTTAACAGCAGTAATATCAAAGCTAGAAAATCCCACTCATCGAAATCACCTGCTGAAGAACTTAGCTGAAGAAAACGGACATCTACACCATGAAGATCTCGAAGCAATCCGTAAATTAGGTATTAAGGACGAGTGGGTACAGGAAATTCCTCACCCACAGTTATTCAAGCGTTTTCAAGAAGCGATGGGAGTAGATAGCACGCAAACGCCTTGTGTTGAAGTGGAAATCTGGCGTGAATCATTCTTATCGCTGCTCCAGAATGGAAGTTCACTCCAAGCTATTGGAGCGATAGGTTTAGGGACTGAATCTGTTGTTAAATTTATCTACAAACACATTATTGAAGCGATCAAAAAACATACATCATTATCCTTGCAGCAATATGTATTTTTTCCTTTACATACAGAAGTGGAGGATGAACACAGCTTAACTTTAGTTGAGATTGCTAAAGAATTAGCCAGTGAAAGCGAACAGGCTGTTCTGGAATTACGGAAAGGAATGTTAAAAGCCTTAAATCTACGTGCTGCTTACTGGGACAATATGTATGAACGTGCGTTGGCACTAGATAAATCTTTGACCTCATCAGACCAACTCAAGATTGTTACGCTTTTCACTAAAATGATTAAAGGCAAAAAGCTGTCTGATCAGGAACAGGAACTTTTATTGCATCAAATCAATGACGTGCGTATTGGATTGACGGAAGACTTATCTACTGTTCCAATGGAAAAACTACTACCCGGATTGAGTTCACTTTTGCTATACGGGATGCAAAGGGAAAAGCACAAGGAAGAAGTTCTGAACCTGTTAAATTGGCTTGAAAATCCATCTGATGAATGCCAATGCTCTCAAACAATATTAAGGCTTGCTTCACAACTTTACCATGATTTTCAAACAGTGCGACTGGGAGCATTGACCGAAAAAATTAATGAACAAAAAAGCTTGACTCATGTGCAAGAAGGTAAAGAGCTTATTTCAACAATCAGCGCCAGCAACTTAGAAGCCTTATACAACAATAAGGTTGATAAACTCAATATTGACTTTAACGTATTTCGCCTACCATTTGATCTAGAAGTTTTAGATCCACGCCTAGTTATAGTCAAGCCAGGAAAAGCGAATGAAATGCACAGACACGCACATGAAACCGTATTTGTATTTCTTCAGGGTCAAGGAAAAGTTATTGTTGATCAATACGAAAACGAGGTCGAACCGGGTACTTTTGCTGTTATTCCCCGTTGGTGTGTGCATCAATCTGTGAACTTAGGAGAAGAAGAGCTAATTTTTCTGGCGATAGCTGATTTTGGATTAACTGGTAAAAGTTTTATGGGTAATTACTTACACAGTGCTAGACTAAAACAAAATTAGTGCAAATTTTATCACGTTAGATAGGTATGAAAGCAACACAAGAAACCAAAAAACTTTACGACGAAAGCGCAGGAGACTGGAAACGAGTAGAACCGATTTTGCTTTCTGATTACTCCGCACGTCCCTTTGTCATTGATTTATGTGAACCGATTGTCAACAAGAATATATTAGATCTAGGCTGTGGGGAAGGTTATGTAGGAAGAGAGTTAATTAACCGAGGCGCTCAATATGTTCATGGGATTGATATTTCATCGCAAATGATCGAGCAGGCCTTGATTCAAAAAAACGAGCATCAGATTACTAATGCTTCCTATGAAGCTGGTGATATTCGTGATTTTGCGGTCACTGAGTCCGAACAATACGATTTAGTTCTGGCTATGTTTCTGTTCAACTACTTAAATGTTTCAGAAACTATTAGCACGCTGCAGAAAGCCTACCAACTTTTGAAATTCGGTGGCTATTTCCTGTTCGCCGTCCCCCATCCCTCTTTACCTTTTCTGAAAAAAGATAAGTTTCCCTTTTATTTTAAACCGAAAGCTGGCTATTTTTCTGGACGCAATCAATTATTCCCCGGTGAGATTTGGCGCCGAGATAGAAAAGCCGTCGCCGTGCAATGTGTTCATAAAACTATGGAAGATTACTTCACATCTCTTCGTTTAGCAGCCTTCACAAAAATGCCAGAAGTTTATGAACTAAAAATTAATCAGGAACATTTAGAACTAGACCCAGAATTTTTTACTCCGCTCATTGACCTTCCCCTTCACGTTGCCTTCAAGATTCAAAAATGATTATACCGATTTCTGATCCTAATATTTCATTACTGACTTGGAAAAAATTGCCTGATCCTTCTCAACTATTTTTTCATGTACCAGAATCATTAGTCTCAGATTTACTAAAAAGAAGCAATCACAAATGGCTTGAAAAACCCAACGAAATAGGACAGGAAACAGTCAATAAAAATCTTGATTTTTTCCTACCATTTCTTGAGAAATTGCTCCAGGAACCAGGAATAATTATTTTCCGATTAGAACCGGAATTAACAGAAACGGAAATGCGGTTAATTTATGCTTTTATTTCTCGCATTTTTGGACTGCTAAACCACCGCTATGGCTATTTTTTTGATGTAATCGATCGAGGAATGGATTACACTAAAAAAGCTATACCCGTTTCGATGACGAATACAGAAACTGGCTATCATACCGATAGTACAGCCAAAAACTACTTCCCTGATATTGTTGGCTTACTGTGTCTTGCTGCCGCGGATGAGGGAGGAGATTCCCTGGTAGTAAACGCCGCCAATTTGTATCAATATTTCTGGCAACACCATACAGACCTAGTTCCCTATCTTTACGAACCTTTGGCGCGCGATGTGATTACACCTGGAGAGATTAATTCTCAAGAAGCTATTCAAAAGAATAATTTCCCCTTATTCTCAGCCGATTCTCAGGGTCTGGTTTTTCGTTATATGCGGTACTGGATTGAAGTCGCTTACTCAAAACTGGAAATAGCGCAACCGGAAGCTATCACAAAAACACTCGACATCATCGACGACTTTTTTTCAAAACCAGAAAATACAGTCCGCTTCAAAATGGAAAAAGGTGATGTATTTTACGTTAATAATCGCTTTTTATGCCACAATAGAACCGCTTTTAAAAATTCAGGAAAACCTCGACAGATGGTGCGTAGTTGGATTAACCTTTAAACAAAATACGTCCAGGCGAGAAAGTGAACCGGTGAAGGTACAGAGTACTATGACCTCAACCTTGTTGTCACCCCTTCAGGGGTTCAAACTCACCTTAAAAAACTTTCGGTCGGCCTAAAGTAGTGATATAGATAACTGCTTCATCGGAGGGAATTCCTAACACTTCATTAACTTGATCATCGAAAAAACCACCGATACCACTAACCCCTAACCCCAGATGAATAGCCGCTAAATTTAATCTCTGTCCCAAATGACCCGCATCTGCATGAAGATAACGATAAACTCGATCGCCATATTTAGCCACTGCTTTTGACAGATCCGCCGTATGAAAAACCACAGCAGCCGCATCTCGTCCCAAATCCTGACCTAAACAGAGATAATGTAACTCTTGCCGGAAATTTTTAAAGCGAATTTGCCGCAATTCTTGGGCTTTGGGAGCATAATAATAACAGCCTTCCTCTAATCCAGTTACTGCCGAAACAGCGATAAAAGTTTCCAATAAATCCAGAGCAAAATAATCGGGATTGGGGTCGAGATTTTGGCTGGCATAATCTTGGGGTTGATAGGTGAAATGCAGCAGCGCTCGCAATTCGTCTAAACTGAGACTAGCACCACTATAAGCGCGGGTAGATCTGCGTTTAAGAATCGTACTTTCCAGATCGATTAAATCTTCCCCCCAATTGACGGGACGGGATGTCACGGAAACTTTTAGACAAAAAGGAAAATTATATTTATCTTCCCAATTAGAGGGGGTAACAGTTGCTTCTATCTTCTCATCTGTAGCTATGATAGTGGCTCGGTGTAGGGAGTTTAATAATTCTCCCTCGGGAATTTCGGGATAAAGAGTCGTGGTTGCCGAAGGGAGTGCCGTGGTACTAGGGGGGAGATTTTGCCGGATATTGAGCAGATCTGCCAAAGGAATCACCGTCATGACACTTTCTTTCTCGGAATCGAGATAAAGCAATTCATTCATCTGGATATCGTTAAAACCACCGATTAAATGGGCGCGATAGTCATTAATCGAGGCTGATAGCTCAATATTGCCTAATAAATGCCCTGTATCGAGGAAAATACGCCGATAAGCTCGATCTTCGTAGCGCCAAGCGGACCGATAAAAAATGGCACTGGTAACTACAGCGATATCGGTATTTTCTAAAACAGGATTCCAGAAACAAGCAGATTGTAGGTTGGTCCAGACATCACTTTCCCAGAATAAAAGCAGCGAGTGACTTTGACCTTGGTAACTGTAGAGACCGGCGGGTAAAAATTCCGTGCCACGGGAGATCAGATAGACCTCGGCGGGGTATAATCCACCAGCAGAGGGTGCGGAACGTAGGTACAAGGGACTCCCCATAGTGGCGATTTTGGCAGTTAACCCATAGCTACAGCCCAAAATTCGCGATATACGTCGCCAAAAGTCTCCTTTTTGGGGAACCATTTGACGGGAGAGGTAGGGTTTGAGATCGAACGTCTGACCGATTTTGTATTCTTTGAAGGGATGGGGTTGTTGACTCCAATCAAGACCTTTACTTTTTGAGGCGATCGTCTGGGGGTCGTATTTGGTCCGCTCGTGGTAGTATTGGGCGATCGAGATTGGCTGATCTGGCATGATAAAGATGGGCTGTCTAAGCTTTACTTTTTAGTTTGACATACTCCCACCCCTAGAAAACGGGTTTCTTTCAGAAACCCGTTTTCTAAATACTCCCCTCTCCCACCCCCCCTGCTCTACGATGTCGGGTAGGGTTGATTCATGAATCAACCCTACCCTTGATAAGGGGGGTGGGGGGTTGGGGGTGAGGGTAATTAACCATATCTGCCATTACTTTAGAAAAATAGTATAACTGCTATAATTATCCCATGGCGGCTCAACCAAGAACAATTCGACGTTATGTTACCAGTAACGGCAAAGTTCCCTTTGCCCAATGGCTCGATTCTTTGCGGGATATTAAGGCTAAAACTAAAATTGCTCAACGCCTAAACCGGGTTAATTTAGGTAACTTAGGGGATTATAAATCAGCTTTGAGCAGGAGTTTATGAACTACGAATAGACTATGGTTCTGGTTATCGCGTTTACTTTGGACAAATCGGAACAACAATTATCTTACTCCTGTGTGGAGGAGATAAAAAAACGCAAGCTAAAGACATTGAAATAGCCCAAAAATATTGGCAAGACTATAGGAGCCGAGAAAATGCCAGTCAGTGATAGTTATCATGATTCCCTGATCGAATCTCTTAAAGATTCCCATTATGCAGCAGTTTATTTGGAAACTCATCTCGAGGGAGATGAATATGAATTTGAATCAGAATTACTCAGACTCGCGTTCAATCACGTCCTAGAAGCCCTTGGCCCTCAAAATCTAACACCAGAACAAATCAAAATTCAGGCGAAGCAATTGGAAGAACTAATGCAAAAACCTGCACCTGAAGCCATGAATCAACTAACCTCTTGGCTTCAAGCTTTAGGATTGAAATTAACGATAACGGTCGCTTCAAAAATGCCAGAAATAAATCATGAAAATGACGCTGTTAGTTCAATCAAGATTACAGTGTAGTTTGTAGTTTGTAGTTTGGTTTTTTTGATGACAAATTGATAGCCGCTTAACGCACCCTACACAGAAAACGGGTTTCTTTCAGAAACCCGTTTTCTAAAATAAAATTATGACTACACCTATCTTCACCATTCCCCAATCTGACCCTCCCCTTTCCCCTCGGCAATCCTTGCCGACGATGTATGATTTACCTAGTGACAATCCACTGGAACCCGGTTTGCCTGACGAATTTCACCTATTACAACCTCAGTTATTACTACTGACTTTCCAGCCTCCCAACTGGGAACCAGATCTAGTTTTTAGCGCTGCTGACCTCAACCTTTACTACAATGTCAGACACCCTCAATGGTACAAGCGTCCCGATTGGTTTGGGGTGGTTGGTGTTCCTCGCCTCTATGATGGCCATGACCTGCGCTTAAGCTATGTGATTTGGCAGGAAGGGGTTTCTCCGACGATTGTGGTGGAATTATTGTCTCCAGGTACGGAAAATCAAGATTTAGGCGAAGAACTACGCCAACCCGGGGAACCTCCAACTAAGTGGACAGTTTATGAACAGATTCTGCGGATTCCCTACTATGTGGTTTTCAGTCGCTATACTAACCAACTTCAAGCGTTTGAACTGGTAGGCGGTCGTTACCAACCCGTAGCTTTAGTGGAGGGACGCTTACCGATTCCTCAACTGGAATTGAGCTTGGGTTTGTGGCAAGGTTCCTATCGGGGGATTGAGCGGCTATGGTTGCGCTGGTTGACGCTGGAAGGAGAGTTAATTCCCCTTGCCGATGAGGAGTTAATTGCGGCTAAACAAGAGGCTTCTGCGGCTAAACAAGAGGCTTCTGCGGCTAAACAACGAGCAGAACAACTAGCGGCACGATTGCGGGAATTAGGGATAGATCCTGAAAGCTGAAGGCTCGAAAACCCCTCAAAAAAGAGAGAGGAAACCCGCGCCTCCTCTCTCTGGGACATTATTTTCTCGCTTTGCGGACAGTACTCCCTAGCATTAAACCCCCTAGTGTGATACAACCAAGAACACTCGTAGGTTCGGGGATACCCACAGCAGCAGAAGCGACGGTCAACAAATGCCGAGAGATTTTTTGAGATTATTCATACATTGAATAATTTGCTCTACGAATAAAGTTAAGTAGTCGTGCAAAATTAATTTCCTAGTGAAGATAGGCAAGAGGCAAGAGGCAAGAGGCAAGAGGCAAGAGGTGGTTAGATATGTGTAATTAATTTTGCTTAGGTACTTAGGGGTTGCTGAATAATGGTAAAACCCTTTTAAAATAAGGCTTTTGACCTGTTAAAATCCGATGTTCATGCTGCGAAAATCGGATTGAGACCTTCAAAAACCTTGCATTATCCTTATTATAGTACATAAGTTGGTACAAAAAGAGAGGGCAACAAAGCCTGAAACTCCCGACGACCGGCTACTGACGACCGGCTACTGACTCCTAACCCCACCAACAAACTTTTTGCCGCCAACCCTACTTATGTGTAGATTTTAGAAGCAATTTGATTGAATTCAACATAAAACTAGAGGATTTTAATCTATCATTACTATTGATAATTTTATATGTAGCCCACCCTACTGGACTTCAACGTCTGTCAAAGTTGGAAATTGATGGATACAATTTAGTTAATTTGATCCGAGCATCGACCGTAATAAAATCTATGGAATTTATCGCTGTTTTACTGGGAGTTTTCGGTTTAGGCACAGGTGCGGGTTTATTAGTCATCCGTAACTATTACCATATCTGTCAACCGAGCGAAGTCTTAATTTTTGCTGGTAGTCGTCGTCCCACGGCCACGGGCAAAACCATCGGTTATCGTTTGGTAAAAGGGGGCAGCAGTATTCGTTTACCTATGCTAGAACAAGTGTATCGAATGGACTTGACCAACATGATCATCGATCTCAGGGTGGTTAATGCCTATTCTAAGGGCGGTGTGCCGTTGATCGTCACTGGGGTGGCGAATATTAAAATTGCCGGGGAAGAACCGATTATTTATAATGCGATCGAGCGTTTATTGGGCAAGAAACGCAAGGAAATTGAACAATTGGCTAAAGAAACCCTAGAGGGCAATTTGCGCGGTGTCTTGGCCAATTTAACCCCAGAACAAGCGAACTCCGATCAGATCGCTTTTGCCAAAAGTCTCTTGGAAGAAGCGGAACAGGATCTGGAAAAATTGGGTTTAGTTTTGGATAGTTTGCAGATCCAGAATATCTCCGATGAGGTGCGTTATCTCGATTCGATCGGACGGAAGCAAAAAGCCGAATTACAGAGAGATGCCCGGATAGCAGAAGCAAAAGCCCGAAAAACATCGATTATCAAGGATTCCGAGAATCTACGCCTAACCGCTTTGCGTCGTATCCAAAAAGATTTAGAAATAGCCAAAGCTGACGCAGAAAAACGGGTGCGCGACACTCAAACTAAGCGCGGCGCCATGATTGCCGAGGTAGAATCGGTGGTTATGTCCGATTTAGCTAAAGTACAGGCCGAAGTGGCGGTACAAAACGCCCGAATTAAGCAGGTGAAACAGCAATTACAAGCAGATGTGATCGCCCCTGCGGCCGCGGAATGTCAACAAGCGATCGCAAAAGCCCGGGGGGAAGCGGCCAAAATTATCGAACAGGGGAAAGCGCAAGCGGAAGGAACCAAAAAACTGGCGGCATCTTGGCAAGGAGCGGGAAATAACGCTAAAAACATCTTTTTATACCAAAAATTGGAGTTATTGCTGAAATTAATGGTCGCTAGTGTCCCAGAAGTGCAGGTGCAAACGGTGACGGTAGTGGACGGAGGTGATGGTAATCTTGTCCCGAAAATGACTGCCTTTGCTGAACAATTGCGTCAAGCTACCGGGGTGGATCTGGTACAAATGGCTAATCGCCTAGCACAAACCGAGCCATCTGTCAAGGGTAAAGACACAAATTTTGATTTTAAACAATTGCCCTCTTGAATCAGTTATCAGGAGTCAGGAGTCAGGAGTCAGGAGACAGGAGACAGGAGACAGGAGACAGGAGATAGGAGATAGGAGATAGGAGATAGGAGATAGGAGATAGGAGATAGGAGACAGGAGACAGGAGACAGGAGATAGGAGACAGGAGACAGGAGATTATTTTTATTTATTCTCCCCACACCCCACACCCCACACCCCACACCCCACACCCCACACCCCACACCCCACACCCCATCACCCCATCACCCCATCACCCCATCACCCCATCTCCCCCATCACCCCACACCCCACACCCCACACCCCACACCCCACACACCTTTAGCTAATAGCTGCAAACCAGAGATTGTCCACTAGAATGTTAATCAAGTTTGGAGACCACCGCCATGGATGACTTAATTAATGCTCCCTCCCCTTCTCCCCAAGACATAGAAATGACGCGGACTCCCCCCTGGGGAACAGTGACGGTATTGGAGGAAGGTCCGCGGTATCGCATCAATCGCATTGTCATTAAACCCGGCCATCAGATGAGTACCCAAATGCACTACCATCGCAGTGAACACTGGATTGTCGTCTCCGGTACAGCGCGGGTAATTTGTGATGAAAAAGAAACTCTCCTCAAACAAAAAGAATCTACATACGTTCCCATGAATACCCGTCATCGGGTGGAAAACCCCGGTTCTATTCCTCTGGTGATGATCGAGGTGCAAAATGGCGAATATTTAGGAGATGATGATATTCACCGTTTTGATGATCGAGAATAGGACAGTTTTCTCCCGTATATACTGTAGTTATTTGCCAAAATCTCGATCGTGGATGAAAAAATTATCCTAGTTACAGGGGCTGCCCGTTCTGGGAAAAGTGAATGGGCCGAATATTTAGCCAAAATCAGCCAAAAACCCGTTATTTATATCGCCACCTCCTCGGTGGATGAAAAAGATCAAGAATGGTGCGATCGCATTGAAAGACACCAGCAGCGACGTTCCCCCCAATGGCAAACCCGAGAAATTCCCCGACAATTAAGCGAAACTATTGATAATAGCCCATTTTCTCACTGTTTATTGATCGATTCCCTCGGTACTTGGGTAGCCAATTGTTTAGAAATGTCGGCAGCTGAATGGTTAGAAATTAGCGATCGATTCTTGTATTCCCTCAAAAACGCGGCGGTTGATGTTATTCTGGTAGCGGAAGAAACCGGTTGGGGTGTGGTTCCCGCTTATCCCCTCGGTCGTCTGTTTCGCGAGCGTTTAGGCGATCTCTGTCGTAGAATTGGCACAATAGCAGACGCGGTTTATCTAGTTACCGGCGGCCATGCTCTTAATTTAAGTCAATTGGGTCAGTCTTTGTCGATAATTGGGCAATAGAGAAGATGAGCAACGATTATCAGCGTCAAGTGATTGATTTTTATGCCCTTCGTCACGATTACGATAACGATTTTACGCAAGCTCGCGCCCTTAAATTAGTAAATTATCTCTATTTACAAAAAAGCCAATCTGTGCTAGACGTGGCAACGGGAACGGGATTTATAGCGGTCGCAATTGCCCCAAAAGTGAAAAGTGTCATCGGGGTTGATTTCACGCCGGAAATGATTGCCAGAGCCGAAAAAAAGCTAGAAGCATTAAATATCGAGAATATTGACCTAATTAACGCCGATATAGCTGCCATTGACTTTGCCGAGTCTAGTTTCGATCTGATTACCTGTTCTCTGGCGATCGCACTTTTCCCCGATATCCCGCAAGTGCTGGCAAAATGGTATCAATGGTTAAAAAAAGGCGGTTCGGTCGCTTTTTCCTGTAATAATTTAGAATCCCACTTCCTACCCTTGATCAGTGGTGTTTGTCGCGAAACCTATGGTTTTGAGTTGCCTAATCTGCACACTCCCATCGCCACCCCAGAAAAATGCCATCAATTGCTGGAAAATGCGGGATTTACCAATATATCGGTCAATGTCGAGCAATTAGGTCGATATTTGCCCCTAGAAACTGCCAAAAACTTCTGGTATGGGCAGTATTTTCATCCTCAGGATAACCCTTTCGACCGCCTATCGGCTGCCGAAATTGCGACTCTAGTGAACAATTATCGCCGAGAAATCGAGAAAAATGCCACCGATCAGGGGGTATGGCAAGATGCAACCACCTTTTTTATCACTGCTAGTAAAAGTTAGAAAAAGATCATGAGTCAAGTTAAAACCATCTCCGGACGAGCTTTACCCTTGCGAGGCAACGATATTGACACCGATCGCATTATTCCGGCTCGTTTTTTGCGTTGTATCACCTTTGAAGGTTTAGGAGAACAGGTGTTCGCCGATGATCGAGCGGCTTTACAGGGGAGTCATCCTTTCGATCTACCCCAGTACCAAGGGGCGAAAATTCTGGTAGTTAATGGTAATTTTGGTTGTGGCTCTTCTCGGGAACACGCACCGCAAGCGATTTTACGTTGGGGAATTCAAGCAATTATCGGGGAAAGTTTCGCCGAAATATTTTTTGGCAATTGTATCGCTAATGGGGTTCCCTGTGTCACTGCTGAGGCAAAAACCATCGCCCATTTACAGGATCTAATTGCAGCTAATCCCGAAATTCCCGTCGATCTTTCCTTGACAACTATGACGGTGGAATGGGGGGATTTTGTCGCTACCGTCTCTATGAATGAAGGTTCCCGACAGATGTTAATAGAAGGGGGTTGGGATACCTGCGGACAGCTTTTACAAAATCTCGATCTGATTCAATCTACCGCACAAAAGTTACCCTATTTAAGTTTCGTCTAGAGAAACAATCTAGGCTGAGGGTGCGTTAGTAATAGATTAACGTACCCCGGCAAGGATTTTGTTGGAGATGCAGCGGCTGTAAATATTAAGTAGTCGTCCAAAATTAATTTCCTAGTCGAGACAGGAGACGGGAGACAGGAGACAGGAGACAGGAGGAAAAAAAGACAAGAGACAACTATCCTATCTATAAAACCTAAGATTATGTCAAATTTATCCGAGGTTTTAGATATTTTGACCCAATAGCGGCTCGATAACTTACTTTTGCGGGAGATCTATTAAACAATTTGCCCTATGACTAATCCTGATAATAATATCCAAAATATCCAAGAACCGATTTTAAACGCTCCCGAAGATGTGCGAAAAATCATCGATCGCGTTTTAAAATTGGAAAGAGATAAGTTATACCAGCGCAATCCTCGCAATATCAATGATGATGTTTTAACAATTATTAAAGAAGTAATCCAATAATCAGTTATCAGTTATCAGTTATCAGTTCACTGTTTACTGTTCACTGAAAAAACTTGTCCCTCTCCCCTATCTAAATATGAAACTACTATCAATAAAGTTATGTAATTTTCGCCAATTTTATGGTAAGACTCCTGAGATACATTTAGCGGCAAGTTCTCGCAATACAACGGTAATTTATGGCAATAATGGAGCGGGAAAAACAACCATTTTAAATGCTTGTACCTGGGTACTTTATGAAAAATTTACAGCAGCTTTTGCCGAACCAGAGTTATTAGTTAATAAACGGGCAATTACCGAGGTAAGCACGGGGACCTCCCTAGAATGTTCCGCAGAAGTAAACTTTGAACATGAAAATAAACGCTATCAGGTAAAACGAAAATTTTTCGCCTATCAAGATGTAAATAGTAAAATTAAATACGGTTCAAATAGTTTATATATGCTCTACGCTGGTGATGATGGCAATTGGTACACACCCAATCAACCACCAGAGGATATTATTAATCAAATTTTACCCGAAAGTTTACACCGTTATTTCTTTTTTGATGGGGAATATATCGATCATCAATTTCGCAGTAGTAGCCAAGGTAAAATCGCCGAGGATACAAAAGAATTATTGGGAGTTAAAGTATTAGATCGAGCGATCGAGCATTTAAAAAAAGCTAAGAAATCTTTACAAGATGAGCTTAAAGATTTAGGAGAATCGGATTTAAAAAAGTTATTGAAACAGGAAAGTAAAATCGAGCAGGATTTCGAGAAATTAAAACAGCGTCAGCAGGATATTATTAGCCAGTTATCCCAGCAAGAAGAATTAAAAAAAGCCGTGACTAATCGCTTATTAGAGTTAAGTGGTGCCGAGGAATTAAAACAGTTAAAAGAAAAATTAGAACAACAGGAAAGAAATCTGCGGCAAGATTTAGTCAGAACTAAGGATAAGTTAAAGAAATTAATTTCCCAGCAAGCTTATCAAGTCTTTTTAAAAGAAATTAATCAAAATTTTCAGCAATTAATCGATCGCCTACGACAACAAGGGGAATTACCCAGTGGTATCAAACAGCAATTTGTCCAACAATTATTAGAGCGGAAAAAATGTATTTGTGGCCAGGAATTACAGGAGAATAGCCAAGCTTATTTACAGGTACAAGACTGGATGAATAAAGCAGGAATGGCCGATGTGGAAGAAGCGGCCATTCGCTTATCTTCCACAGTCAAAGAAATGGATAAAAGGGTGTTAGATTTTTGGCAAGAAGTGGATAATTATCAAGCTAATATTCACCAGTGGCGCTTAGAATTATCTTTGGTAGAATCAGAATTAGATGAAGTGCGGGATAAATTTCGCCATTATCCCGATGAAGATATTAAAAATCTGCAATCTCACTTAGATGCGATCGAGGATTCCCTAAAAGATTTACGCTTGGAACAGGGCAGCAATAAAAATCAACTAGATATCTATGAGAAAGAGTTAGAATCCCTGCAAAAACAGGTACAAAAACAGCAACAAAAAGAGGAAAAATCTAATTTAGGACAACGACGTAGTTTAGCGACTCAAGAGGCAATTAATCGCATTAGTGAGGTAAGACAGAGATTAGAAAATCAGTTTCGTTTGTCCTTAGAAAAACGGGTACAGGAAATCTTTAACTCAATTTCTTTTACTCCCTATATTCCCCGTATTAGTCCCGATTACGAGGTAAGATTATTAGAAAATACCACAGGATTCGCCATTCCCGTGGCAGCTTCCACCGGAGAAAATCAGATTCTCAGTTTATCTTTTATCGGGGGAATTATCGATCGAGTGCGAGAATGGAGTCAGAAAAATACTTTGATGGGAATTGATAGCAGCACTTTTCCTCTGGTGATGGATTCCCCTTTTGGTAGTCTTGATCATATCTATCGTCGGCAAGTTGCGATCGCTATTCCTAAATTAGCCAATCAGTTAATTGTTTTAGTGACAAAAACTCAATGGAGAGGAGAAGTAGAAACCGAGATTTCTCCCTATATTGGTAAAGAATATGTGTTAGTTTATAATTCTCCGAAAGCAGATTGTCAAGAGGATTTAATTAATCTTCATGGTGTTAATTATTCTCTAGTGAAACGCAGTCCTAATAATTTTGAATATACGGAAATTATCGAAGTTAATCGATTTTCCTCCTGACTGCTAAATGGCTGCATCTCACCTTTGCAGAAATACAGACAATCAGCAATTATCAGTGACTCTTAAATTGGTACAAAAATATGAACAATCGCGTGTAAGCATCTCACCGAAAAGCTAATGCGCTCCGGGGTTTGGGTAGGGTTGATTCATGAATCAACCCTACCTTGAATCAACCCTACCCAAAGGCTTGAATTGAGTGATAAAATCGGAAATAATGACCAATTTTAGAAGATAGTTTCCCTTTAAAAATACCAACTCAGTAGATTTACAAAAATTTTGTTGTAAGTAGTCGGACATAAATTCTGTTGTCTATCTTAAGCAATGTAAATTGCCGCAATTCTTACTGACTCCTGACTCCTGACTCCTTACCCCACAGTTAACTTTACTTTTGTCCAACTACTTAATAACTAAATTTTAACTTCTAATAAAACGATCGATTGCTGTGTTCATTACCCCAACACGACTGGATAATTCCACAAGTTCCGTGGTGACAATATTATAATCCCCTAAATATTTATGGAGATTAGTTCCCTCTTTTTGATGGGCAATTTCTACTAACCTTTCCTCTCGCAATTCTTGCAAATGATCGAGGATATTTTCTAAAGTATCTTCGAGGGGAGGTAAGGGAGAAGGAGGATTATTTGTTTGCAAAGCTTGGGTTAATTGCGTCAAAGCTTGGGTTATTTGTTGCGTGAACAGACTGAGATTAGGATGGGGAGGACTACCGCGATATTGTTCCAATTCCGTCAATAAAACTGTCACCCCGCGACCAAAACGAGGAATATAATTACTTAAAGTGATTGCCGGTTCCATTTGTGGAAAGGGTGTGCTAGGATCATCAATTAATCTTTGTAGGGCCGTTTGCATAGTTGTATTTGCTCGTCGAGCTTTATTGCGATAGGAAGATAAAATTGCAGTTTGATAGGATGATTCTCCCAAATAAACTGCCATAACTGACTGAAAAAATATTTGATTAGCTTCTAATGCTTTAATGGCAGCGAGGGAAAAACGTTCATCTTCATTAAACCGTAAAAAACCGAAGGAAAGTGCAAAGGCTAAAGCACTACCGATTAAAGTATAAACTATTCTGATATACTCTAAATTAATACCGTCATTGCTGGCATCGAGACGACTGATAATTAAAGCAAAAATTGTGATAAAAAATACGGCCAAACTATAGTGAAATCGCACCAAGGCTAAAGCGATCGCTATAGAAATCACTCCAATAATTTCTAACCAGATCGGATTATCTATAATTGGCAACAGTGCCAAAACAAAAAACGAGCCTAAAATCGTGCCAAACACCCGATTAAAAAAGCGTTGAAAAGTCAAGCTAAAATCTGGTTTTAACACAATAACTAAGGTTAAACCAATCCAAAAACTATGGGTAATTCCTAGCTTATGGTAAATCAAGACTCCTAGCGCACTTCCCAAACCCAAGCGTAAACCATGGCGAAATAGGGGCGATTCTAGATTAAAATTAGCTCTTAATGGTTCCCACCAAGCTTTTTCTTGACTGTACTCTTTTTCTATCCCTTCAAAGTTCCGCTGCCAGGGATTTTTTTTATCGGAAAAGTTCTCGCTTTGCCGCAAATGTTGCGCTGTTTCACTGGCTATTTTTAGCTGTTTAAATAATTTTTTTAAACGATTATTTAATTGCGAAATTGCCACATAACTGCTATAATCATCCTGGGCATTTTCTAAAACTTTAGCTTGCAGGTTTTTTTGTTGCTCGATCGCCTTGAGTAATAGCTGCAAGCGCTCACAATCCGGTTGTTTATTTCTACCCAAAATTAACCAGGCAATATCTTCGCTAATTTCCGCCACTTGCACGAGAATATCTTCTAATAAAATACCCACCGTGGTCAGTTGTGGCAAGGGATGAAGATGAAGCAATTCTCGCAGCGCAATTAAGCTGGTATTAATGCGATCGCTATCTTCAATCAAGACGATTAACAATTCCCGCAGCTCACTTTTTCCCCAACGTCCCCGACGCGTCAAGGTGACAGTTTTCCTCGAACGTAGCAACAGCTGGCGGATTTTGTCAAAATATGGCTCCTCATTAGCATTAGAACGAGAGTTTAAGGGCAAAGAGCGGAGATAGGTGGCGATACCCTGAAAATTTTCCGCCGTTACCTGACGTAAAGGCTGATTAGGGCGAAAAGGCCAGATAAACAGGGCTAAAAAAATTGTCCATCCCCCTCCCAACACAGCGATTCCGGCCCGTTGTAAAGCGACGACAATATCTCCCGATGGCAAAGAAACAGCAAAAAGCAGCAATAAACTAATTACTACCCCAGCTAACGCCCCATTTTCCCCGTAAACCGTCAAATAACCCGCTAGAAACAACCCGCAAAAAACTATCACCACGGTCAATCCTAGCCAAGCACTGGCTAATGTACCGATAATCAAAGCTAGAGCCATCCCAATAGTCGTAGCGACCAGGGTTTTCGCTCTCAGGCAGTAAAGCCCCCCCACATCGGCTAAAATCAAGATTTGAGCCGCTAAACCGACCATTAACCCCAATTCTGACTGATCTAAAATATCACCGATAATAATCGGTACCGCGAGCGCCAATAAAGTCCGAATCCCCCGCTCGATCTCGATATCGCCACTAGGACGCAATAAAAAAGCAAATCGCTGAAGTAGCATAAATTCACTGAAAACTTAACTCTTGAACCTGATAACATAGCTACCGATCAATAATTTTAGGGCAGCCAACGGGGTTTAAAACCGGCGTTGAGTTCTTGAGGTGGAATTTTCGGGGTGCTATTGGGACTGAACTGATCAGGAAGTGGTAATAACCAGAGACGACCATCGGCAATGCTCGACCCCTCCCCGGTGACTAAATCATTTCTGACTCCAAAGGGTGTGGTTGCTAACTGATCAAATAATAAGGCCACGCCATCGGGAGACATACTCATCTGCACGTCACGATAATTAGGTAAGGCCAGCAGGGGCATCATTTTACCCGTTTTTAGCTCAATAATCGCTAAAAATGGTTCTTCTTTCACCTTGCCATCGCTGCCCATAACCAGATCGCTTTTCAGACAGTAAAGGGTTTTTTCCTGTCGCGGTTCAAATTCACAGCTAATAATCGGATTAGCTGTTCTTAATAGTAGTCTTGACTCTCCTTGATCGTCGAGCAGAAATAGCGATCGCTGATTATCTGGTTCTGATTTTACCATTAGTTTTTGGCGACCATCCCGGGAAAAAGCGAGTATTTTCTCGTAGGTGGGCAAAAATTGCGGTTTTCCCCCTTGGACATCCAAAGGAATCACCGCTACCCCTCCCGTTTGACTGACAACCGCTTTTTTACCGTCGGGAGATAGTAAAAAATTATCCGCTTGTATTCCTAACGGTCGCGATTGTCCATCATCCCTGATTACCCATAAACTGGCATCCCCCGGATTCCCATGATTAATTCTCTGCACGATTAGGGTTTTGCCGTTATCTGAGAGATCAAAGCGCAGATTTTGATAAGTTTTCGCATCTAAAAACCTTTCTATACGACCACTAGGCAAATTTTGACTATTTTCGTCATGATTTAAACCCGTGGTAATTGTGTAAAGTTGCTGTTTTGGGGTATCTCGTCCTAAGTCAGAGCGATCGAAGGCCGAGAATAAAATTCTATCCCCCCTCGGATAGATTTGAAAATCCGTGACCACCAGATCCCCAGGGGTAAGGATGGTTTTTTTCAGTTCTGTGACCTTATTTGCCCCCTGAATGATATTACAGACGATTAAACGGCCTCTTTCCTCTTGGTTGACTCCAATATAGGCAAAAGCTCGATCGTGGCTGTAAAATTCGCCGATCAAGTCCTCACCTTGAGCAATGGGTAACTTTACTTGATATTTTTTGCCGTAGATGGGCAATTCCGTCAAGGTATAGGTCAAGCGATCGCCAGACCAGCTAATTTTACCCGGCAAGGGAGGATCGATCACCACGCTGGTTTCTATATCGGAACGGTCAATCGGTCGATTAAAACTTAAAGTAAAATAATTGTCCCTAACGCCGATTTTTCGCCCTTGCCAGCTAAAATTCTCCCCTCGGGTCGGGACTTGATTTCCCTGGATCAAAATCGACGATATCGCGGCAATTAAAGCCAAAATACTCGCTAACACTAAGCGATCGAACCAAGCTAATCTTTTCATCAGTTATCAGTTATCAGGAGTCAGTTATCAGGAGTCAGTCTCGATGAAAAAATTTTCACCCCCAGAGATGAAAGAGGTTTCCTTCCCTACACCCCACACCCCACACCCTACACCCTACACCCTACACCCTCTTTCAAGTCAGGAGATTACTTTTTATTTATTCTCCCCACTTCCCAATTCATGATTCATAATTCCCAAACCCTAATTGACTAACAAGAGGTTAAATACTATGTCTAACAACAATTCTGAACGAGTAGTGCGTCGTGGTCGAGTTTTTCCGGAGATTCAATCTACAGAGGAAGAAAAGGCCAAACATCGCGCCCGACAATTAGAATTTTATCATCGTTGTTGGCCGATTTTTCAGAGTTTACAGCCCCGGTTAATGAAACATTATTATGGTTGGTACATTGCGATCGAACCCGATAGCGGCGATTATTTTATCGATCCCGACAAAGAAGTGGCTAGTAAAAAAGCAAGGGCAAAATATCCCGACAAAATCCATCATATCTTTGGCATTAATGAAACTGGAGTTAGTGGCAGAATATGATTGAAGGGAGATTTGGAGAAAATGGTCAAATTTATTTTGATATCGATTTAGTCAGCCCTAATGGTCTGGTGTTACCTGTAGAAGCTATGCTAGATACTGGTTTCACGGAGTTTTGTGTTATGAATGACCAAGATGCTCGCAGTCTTGAATGGCAATTTTTAAACCAAGATAAGTTACGCACTGCCCAAGGAGAAGCATTTTTTGATATATATTTAGGCAGAGTAAGAATTGATGGTCAGGAATACGAAATTCCCGTCTTTGCAGGGGAGGCAATTCAGGAGATTTTGTTAGGTTCGCGGTGGCTAAAACAATTTATCTTAGTAGCTAATTATCAACAAACACAGGTGACATTAGGATAATGACAAAAAAGGCGATTATTTTACTTTCTGGGGGATTAGATTCAGCGACAACAGCAGCGATCGCTCTAGCGGCTGGTTATCAATTAATCGCCCTTTCCTTTCGTTATGGACAAAGACACGAGCGGGAATTAGCGGCGGCGAAAAAAATTGCTAATTTCCTCAATATTAAAGAACATCATCTGATCGAAGTCAATCTATCTTTGTGGGGAGGTTCCGCTTTAACGGATCAATCTATTGCTATTCCCCAAGAGGGAATTAACCCAGATATTATCCCGATTACCTATGTGCCGGGGAGAAATACAGTTTTTATTTCGATCGCTCTTTCTTTAGCGGAAGCAAGGGAAGCGGAGGCGATATATTTAGGAATTAACGCGGTGGATTATTCTGGTTATCCCGATTGTCGTCCCCAGTATTTAGAGGCCTTTCAAACTTTAGCTAATTTATCATCGAAAGCGGGTTTAGAAGGGAAAGCACCCCAATTAATTGCCCCTTTGGTGATGGATAGTAAGGTAGATATCGTCCGTCGTGCTGTTAGTTTGGGGGTTCCCATTGCTGATACTTGGTCTTGTTATCAAGGAGAAGTTGAACCCTGCGGTTTATGCGATTCCTGTCGCATCAGAGATCAGGCTTTAATTGAGGCTGGTTATCCCGAATTAGCTACTTCCCTCTTGAAACAGTCAGGAAAAGGGGGAGCATAGTGAAAAATGGAGATAATCTAGGCAATTAAATGTTCAATGAGGATTTTACTGCCGATTAATATTAAAACTAAACCGCCGAGAATTTCCACCTTTTGACTAAATAAATTACCGAATTTATGCCCGATAAAAACAGCTATAAAACATAAAGCAAAGGTAATAGAACCGATGACAGTGCAAGCTAAAAGTAAGGGAGTTTTAATCATCGATAAACCCAAACCAACTACTAAAGCATCGATGCTAGTAGCGATCGCTAATCCGATTAAAGTATAGGAATCTAGAGGATTAAATTTTTTTTCCTCGTCATCATTTTGAACAGCTTCGTAGATCATTTTACTGCCGATCGCTCCTAAAATAATAAAAGCGATCCAGTGGTCAAAAGAAGCAAGAAAATCGCGACAAGTTAGACCAATACCCCAACCGATAATCGGCATAATCGCTTGAAATCCCCCAAAAAACAAAGCAATTTTCAAAGCCTTATTAACATGAATATGACGAATCATCAGGCCACTGGTCAGAGAAACGGCCACGGCATCGGCGGCTAATCCCACAGCAATAAAGGAAGTGGTTAAAAGTTCGAGTGAAGTAAACATCTATAGTTGTTTATCCTTTAATTTCCCCCTATCTTAACTAATTTTTACCCAGAAAACTTTCATATTTCTCTCATGATCCTCTCATTTATCTATCATTTCTCTAACCTAAAAATTAACTGCTCGATTAGTGAGAGGATCGAATTGAAAAGGTTTAAAACCACATTACTGGTTCTTCACCGATCGCCTGGACTTGATGGATCGCTTCTGGGGTAAAATTGATGATATACTCAGCTTCTAGGACTTTTTCAGCCGCTACTGCGATTTGATGCGGAAATTCAGCCTTATGAGTCCGAGGAACCAATGCTGCTGTTTTATAAATTCCCCCGAATTTTTTCCAGGACAAAGTTAAAGAAGATACTTTTTCCCATCATCGATCATCCCGTCTGCTTTTAAGGTGGCGAACGCTACCATATAGGAAAAGTGCCACATAAAAAATTATGATAATTTCGAGAATTACCGGAGAATGAGGTGGGAGAAAACGGTGATAAAATTAGCTAATTGACTCCAGTAACTTAAGCCCCCAATACCCAATAACCGCTCACTGAAAATATGGCTGATTTTTTTAACACCTATGGTTTTTTAATTGTTTCAATGATATTTGGAGCCATATTAGGCATTTCAATTTATCTGCCCTTAATGGCCGGTCAATTATCCTTAGCAACCCCCGGTTTTTACGCTTTAGGCGGTTATGTGGCCGCCATTCTTTCCACGAAAGTTTTTACTAATACTGGTAGCAATTATCCCCTGGCTTTGGTCTTTTTAGAAATGTTAATTGCTGGCATTATTGCAGGAATATTAGCCATAGTTTTAGGTATTCCTGTTCTCCGTTTGCGAGGGATTTATTTAGCTATTGCCACAATCGCCTGGGTAGAAATTTTGAGAATTATTGCCCTTAATCTCGATATAACTGGCGGTGCGGTTGGTATTTTCGCCATTCCCCAACCCTTCACTACTCAATTAGCCTACCTTTGGCTGGCTTTGCCCCTCTTATTCCTAACTATGCTGTTTCTCTACCGGTTAGAAAACATCAAAATTGGTCGGGCATTTAATGCCATTCGTGCCGATGAATTGGCAGCTGCATCTATGGGAATTAATCCCACCTATCACAAGGTTTTATCCTTCACTTTCGGGGCAGTTTTAGCGGCAGTGGTGGGAGCGGTAAGCGCCCATTTTCTCAATACTTGGAATTCCCGTCAAGGAACCTTTGATTCTAGTATTATTTTCCTGGCTTTCGTTTTAATTGGTGGTTCAAGAACTTTTGTCGGGCCGGTGGTGGGAGGCATTGTTTTAACTGCTTTGCCCGAAGTTTTACGCGCCCTCGGCGGCGTGAATGGTTTACCAATTTGGTTAGGGAATTTCTTGCGCGATGGTCGTTTGATTATTTTTGGAATTTTAATCGTTTTGGGAACAATTTTTTATCCGCAAGGCTTAATTACACCTGAATTAATCAAAAAACTAATTCCTTTTAAAAGACGTTCCTCTCTTAGTCAATTTGATTCCTAGTCATGGATCAATGTTGTCGATTGAATTACTTTTTAATTAATGATATAATAGGATAGTTTATCCCCCTTTATATTCTCAGTCATCTCCGAGAATGACCCGCCAAATTCACGACCAATTTGCCAAGGAATATTTAGAGGAACTGTTAGCGCCTCTAGGAACCATAAAAAAGAGTAAGAAAGTGAAAAGTGAGGTTCAAGAAATAGATGTCTGGTTTGAACCGGCCAGTTCACCATCAAGGACCGAACTCCCTTTAGGTTTACTCGGAAAAATGGCGGCGACTTCCTGTTTGTTTGAACCTTTCCGTAACCCGCCCTCAGAAATAGAGATTCGCAGTTGTATATCAAAGTTATATACTGTTCATAATGACCTGTTAAGAAAGGCGAAACGGGCAAACAAAACTCTGACGGTCGCAGAATTGCCAGTTTTATGGATTCTCACCCCCACCTTTTCAGCTAGAATGATTCAAGGATTCAGGGCTGACAGCGATGAGAGGAATTGGTTAAAAGGGGTTTACTTTTTAGCTGACTTCCTCAAAGTGGCAATCGTTGCCATCCACCAGTTACCAGTGAGTGAAGACACTTTATGGTTGAGGGTTTTAGGAAAAGGAGAAACACAAAAAAGAGCCGTAGAAGAGTTAGTTCAATTGCCAGAAGATAACTCTTTTAAAGAAAATTTGTTAGAAATTCTAGCCAACTGGCGTAAGAATTTGGAATTGAGAGATAATTTAAGTAGCGAGGAACAGGAGGACATCATGAACCTATCACCAGCCTATCTAAAACAGCGAGAAGATTGGAAAATAGAAGGAAAACAGGAAGGCACTTTAGAGGGACAACTCTCGCTGATAGCTAGTCTTCTGGAAGGGCGGTTTGGAACCCTAGATTCGGAATTGTCTGGTCTAGTTGAACAGATTGCCCAACTTCCCATCTCAGAACGCACCGGGTTACTTCTTTCTTTAGTGAATTTATCCCGCTCTGAACTGTTAGAAAGATTGAGAAAAGATTAAAGTTTTAGTCCGCTCAAGCCATGAATTTTCATGCCAAAATCCTGATGGTAGTTTGTCTGCTGAGTTACTGTCATGGTCAAATCTAGCATTCCCTCAGACGCTCTAGCCGTGGGTTGGATTGAGCTATCATTATTGAGCAGGTATTACCAATCGGATCAAAAGGCGAAACCCAACCAAGATTGTGAAAATATTCCTGGAAGTTGTTGGGTTTCCTTGCGTCAACCCAACCTAGGAGTTTTACCGCCACTTCCACCCTACTGATAAAAATTTTATTTCCTGTATCTCTATTGTAGCAGATATCGGATGAAAGGATAAACCATCCTCCTTGAAATTATGGAAATTGAGAGAGTTATGTAAAAAATACCCCCTCAACTGACTGAATCAAGGGGGCATTTATGGTATTTTTAGTGGGCAATTTAGCCTACTTTTGTGGTTTCTTTTTTGATGGATTGGGAGGGTTTTAGTTTGCGCTTGAGGGTAGAAGCTGCGCCTAGAGTGCCGAGGGCGAGGAGGCCGATGGTTGAGGTGGGTTCGGGGACATGAACCAAAGTAGCTTTTAAGACATATTGTGTTGTTGCAGGAGCTTCAGTTGGTGTATCCGGTCCATAATTAAAGACACCTAAATCGAGGTGGGACGTAGGTTCATGAGGATCTACTGCTAGGAATGAAAGTTGAGACGAAGGCGAACGAACAAAAGACAATTGTACAGTCCACTGATTTCGAGGTTCCCCATGAGGTGCTATTTTATGAATAATTTCTGATATTGTTAAATTATATCCGTCTACTTGACCCTTAGGAACATTAATTACACCATACCCTTCAGTTACCTTAAATTCCCAATGTTTTCCCTTAACGAACGATGTACCTAAGGTGGCAGTTGAATTTAAGAAAACATCTGCACGAAAAAAACTGGGAGTATCTTCAAAAATACGTTGACCCAAAATGTCAGCTTGAGCATTAAACTGAACACCAATGGTACTAATTATCGTAGCACTTCCAAGCAGAGCTAACTTCTCTAATAAGTTAGATATACTCATGAGATTTCCTCCAGAAAAACTTTATGTATCAAACAAGTGGGGGATGGTTTGTGGTGCTTGCTTACAACCCAACACCAAAGGGAGATAGCAGAAGCATACACACTCCCCCCCCCACAACTGTATCAAAAGCTACAATTTAATAAATCTTTATATTCTTCTCCCTAGCTTAGGGATTCACAGGGGAAAGAGTTTCAGGTATTTTCCCCTGTTTTACTGCTTCTCAGGCGACCTATCGCCTTCCGTGAGGGATTGTGGCGCGGTGTGTCAGATTCGGTAATAGGGTTCAAAATTTCGCTAACATTGTTAGGTAATTATTTATTAACTGTTGTTAAGTCTTGCATCTCCCCGGTAGGCATGATTTCTAGACTTAGAGGTTATCTTGGTAGTTGGGAGGGTGTATTATACATCGCTTGCGATCGCAGTATAATTTCTTAGTTTATGGAGTTAGAGTCAAAAGATGGAGTTCGAGTGGGATGACCAAAAGAACAACATCAATATTGAAAAACACGGGATCGACTTTAATTTTGCCAAGGAAATCTTTTCAGGAGTCTGGATATCAAAACCTGATAATCGCAGAGACTACGGCGAAGAAAGATTAATCGCTTTGGGACTTTTAGGAGAATTTGTCCTAGTTGCAGTGTACACTCTACGAGAACAGAAAATACGGCTTATATCTACAAGACGCGCTAATGCAGGGGAAAGGGGAATTTATTATGAGTATGTCGAGAGAGGAACAATTAAATATCCTTGGTCAGATGAAAGATTCTGATATAGATTATTCAGATGTACCTGCTACTGATGCCGAATTTTGGCAAGAAGCTACTGTTAATTCTCCTCTAAAAGTTCCTGTAACTCTGCAGCTTGAACCCTCAGTTGTTGCTTGGTATAAACAGCAATTTCCCAAAAAATATCAGACTTTAATTAATGCCGTACTAAAAAAATATATGCTAGAACATAATTGTTAAGTGCGATTTCCGGTTCATAGAAAACTTTTACTTGAGCCATAGCGTTTTCCCTTAAGCAGAATTCACGCCGCCTCCAGTTCATAATGCAATACCAGAAGCTCATCGCCTGGCAGAATAGCCATCGCATATTCCCGCCCCTGACTGTCAGAAAATTCCACTAAATATTGATAGCGCGAACCTTTTTCATACACCTCAACCACCGTTCCCACCTGTCCGCTTGGCAAGCTGGGGACAGCCTCATAATCTGGCTCAACTAAAGTCAATCGCTCCCGAGGGACGGAGTTGAGGATGGCAACCGTATCTAAGAGTTTGATGTCTTTCATGGTACTTCACTTGATAAAGGCAGAAATTAGGCGAGGGTTGGGATTAATTAAGCCGATTTCCCAGATAGTTCGCAGTTGTGTTCCTTCCCGTTTTGGTATCGTCCAATCCACTTTAAACTGCTGGCCGAATTCCGTGACCGCTTGTTGCACAACTTCCCCCTCCAGGGCAGCCTGTGAGATGAGCGATCGCAAAACCTCAGCGTTCTCGGCAGTTATTCCCAGACGAGAGCGAAAGACTCTGGCTTGATTTTTTCCTCTGGAATGTTCTGGATTTAAGCAATAGCCAATCAGTTTTTCCATCGAGATTTCTGCCAGTTCCCCGTTGGGTAATTTCATCTGCGGCACTCCGAACTTTCTGACTTCCCTCAGAGCAACTCGATTCGCAATTGGCGGCCCACCACAGAAGCCGCCCGTTGGATAGTATCGAGAGAAACGCCCGTCTTTTCCGGGTCGAGGAGGTGGTCAAGTTGCGCTCGACTGGTCTGCATCCGCGCCGCCATCTCCGTTTTGGTCAGAGAGATCCGTTTCATCTCCTCAGCCAACTGCCGCAACCGCACCCGTTTGAGTGCCACCGCACTACAGTCCTCCTCAAGACCTTCTTCTTTGAGAAAAGCATCGAAATCGGAGCCAGTATGGGGGTTAGCGGTCATATTTTTCCTGTTCCTTCTTGCGCTAGTAGGGGCGAACGGCCGTTCGCCCCTACTAGATTTCCCGTTTTGGGGTTTTTGGGACTTCGCCGATGTTGCCGTGCGGCAGAATCATCTCCCCTCGGCTGATGTAAAAGATGACCCGCGTGATGCGTCTGCCCGTAGGGGCAATTCATGAATTGCCCCTACTCCGCACCTCCCATAAGTCTTGATAACCGGAAAGTGAACGGCACAGGGGCAGCCGATGGGAAAGCTAAACTCTACGTCCTTGATATCGCTGCCAATAATCCGGCAATCTTCACGGCTGAGAGTTTTCCACCAATCTTTGACTGGCTCCGACCCACCTTCGGCTCGAAAAAACTTGGCTGGCAGCCTTTTCAATCCTTACCTTCTCAGTTATATGGTACATCAATCGGATTAACGAGATCGTCAACGGTCGCCCAGAAATTACTGGGAGTACCGCCCTTCGATTGGCGAAATATTGGCAAGTTTCCCCATATTTCCGGCTGAACCTGCAAATTCGTTACGATCATCTCCCCCCGCAAGGCGCACGAAGTGGTCTCCCCCCGCAATCATTCATAATTCATAATTCCCACTCCCCACTCCTGTCCCCTAACCCACCCTACTGATACGGATATCACCCTTCCGGCTAATGTAAAGAAAACGTTACAGTAACAGGTAAAGCCCAGTAGCCAGGAAGCCGTCGATCATGTTTGAATACTTTAACCAGAAAGCTATCAAAGCGGTGATGTTCGCCCAAGAGGAAGCCCGTCGTACCGGTCACAGTGTCGTCGGTACGGAGCATTTGCTCTTAGGATTGATAGGAGAAGCCACCGCCACCGCAGCCTTGATTCTCAAGGATTTAAAAGTTACCCTGCACGAAAGTCGCCGCCTGATTGAAGGAATGACCGGCCGCGGCACCGGTTACAGTCCCGTTAATATCCCTTTTACCCCGAAAGCGAAAAAGATGTTCGAGCAAGCATTTCAGGAAGCTCGACAATTAGGGGAACAGGCGATCGCACCTGAACATCTATTACTCGCTATCACCAGCGATCCCGAATCCCTAGCCGCTAAAATTTTAATTATGCAGGGTGTTGATTTGATCAAACTTCGCGGCCTTTTAATTAAAAATGCCGGGGAAAAAGTCGCTAGTGGTCGCTTCACGGCCAAGAGTGACTATGAAGACCAGAAAAATGCTCCCCAAGGCGGGATTTTAGCCCAATATGGTCGCAATTTAAACCAAGAGGTCAAAAATGGCAAAATTGACCCTGTAATCGGTAGAGAGCCAGAAATCGAGCGAGTTGTCCAAATTTTAGGCCGTCGTACCAAAAGTAACCCGATTTTACTGGGTGAGCCGGGGGTGGGCAAAACAGCGATCGCTGAAGGGTTAGCACAACGCATCCATAATGGCGATATTCCCGAACTTTTGCAGGATAAACAGGTAATTGCCCTCGATATGGGGTCTTTACTGGCGGGAACCCGTTTTCGCGGCGATTTTGAGGAACGTTTAAAGGGTGTTGTGGAGGAAGTTCGCAAATCGGGCAATATTATCCTGTTTATTGATGAAATTCACACTCTTGTGGGTGCTGGTAGCATGGGAGGAGCCATGGATGCTTCTAACTTGCTTAAACCTGCTTTAGCTCGCGGGGAGTTACAGTGTTTAGGGGCAACAACTCTCGATGAGTATAAACGGCATATTGAGCGAGATGCGGCTCTAGAAAGACGTTTTCAGCCAGTTATGGTGGGAGAACCAACTAAAGAGCAGGCGATCGAGATTTTACGGGGTTTAAAAGCCACCTACGAGGATTTCCATCAGGTAAAATACGACCAAAAAGCGATCGAAGCTGCCGTTAATCTATCCTCTCGCTATATCAATGATCGCTTTTTACCGGACAAAGCGATCGATCTTCTCGATGAAGCGGGATCCCGCACCCATCTACGCTATTCCCTGCAAAGTACAAGTCCTGCGGAGGTTAGGGAAGAATCACCCCTAATCAACCCCGAATCTTTAATTCCGGTGGTGGATGCGGAGGAAATCGCCCAAATTGTCGCCGCTTGGACAGGTATTCCCGTTACCCAATTAACTGAAACTGAGTCGGAATCGCTCTTAAATCTGGAATGTCAACTGCACGAGCGGATTATTGGCCAACAGGAGGCAGTGAATGCCGTTTCTCGTGCTATTCGTCGAGCGCGAGTAAATTTAAAGAATCCTAACCGTCCGATTGCCTCGTTTATTTTTGCCGGTCCCACGGGAGTCGGTAAAACTGAATTAACGAAAGCCTTAGCTAAGTTGCTCTTTGGCTCGGAATCCAGTATGATTCGCCTAGATATGTCGGAATTTATGGAATCCCACACGGTTTCTAAATTAATTGGTGCGCCTCCCGGATACATCGGTTACAATGAAGGCGGTCAGTTAACGGAAGCAGTGCGTCGTCAACCCTATAGAGTGGTCTTGTTTGACGAAATCGAGAAAGCACATCCCGATGTTTTTAATCTTCTCCTGCAACTGTTAGAAGATGGTCATTTGACCGATTCCCAAGGTCGTCGGGTGGACTTTAAGAATACCCTAATTATCATGACCTCGAATATTGGCTCAAAAGTCATCGAAAAAGGCGGTAAGAGTTTAGGATTCGAGATTGCTGACGATTTTGCTCAATCCCGTTACCAACAGATTTCTAATCGGGTGACAGAGGAGTTAAAACAATATTTCCGTCCCGAATTTCTCAACCGTCTCGATGAAATTATCGTTTTCCGACAGTTAACTCGCGAAGAAGTTACCCAGATTGCCGATATTCTGATCGCGGATCTAGCCAAACAATTGACAGAAAAAGGCATTTCTGTGGAAGTTACCGCCGCTTTTAAGGATTTGGTCATCAATGAGGGTTATGATCCTAGCTACGGTGCGCGGCCTTTACGTCGTGCTTTAACTCGACGCTTAGAGGATAGTTTAGCGGTCGCGATGTTATCGGGAAAAGTCAATTCTGGAGACCATGCGATATTAGATGTAACTGCTGAAGCTGTGGTGACAGTCTCTAGTCATCAGCGCTCTGAGCAGAACAATATTCTCTCGCAATTACAGTTACAACCAGTGGGTTAATCCGCTCAAAAATTGCTTTTTTTCGGGGTTGAAAATGTTTCAACCCCGATTTTTATCATCTAAGTAGCTGGTTATATAGCGTTTCCTGTTCGCACTAGGTACATTATCGATGTTGAAAAGCTTAATTAGGGCTTGCTGAATAATGGTAAAACCCTTGTTGGTTAAGACTTTTAGAGTTTTTGTAAATCAAAAAGTACCAGATATGGGAGTGATCGGGGGGAAAATTCCGGGACTTTTTCCCTGAAAATTAGGTAATTGACCCC
>NZ_JAPZRB010000406.1:0-3986 GCF_027531105.1 Microcystis sp. LE18-22.4A | reverse complement strand
CCAAGCTTTTCTGGTCGGAACCCCCTAAGCCGAGTTTTCAAGGTGCTGCGCCGTCCACTTGGTTTTCGAGACTGGCCTTTTAATTCTAACGTAAAGCCAACCTAGAACGGCGGGGTTTCAGACCCAAAATTTCCGATGAATGTTTCAGTGAATTAACACCTGTCCAAAAAATGACTGGTAATTTGGTAGTACAATTATAGTAATCAGTAAAATAAGGAGGATTAAAGTAAATAACTATGTCTCAACCGATTACCATCGAAGATATCTATAAACTTTTCGAGAAAACTAACGAAAAGTTTGAACAATCACGCCAAGAATACGATCGCCGGGCGGCCGAAGCCAAGGCCGAAGCCGATCGCCGTTTAGCACAGCTAGAGAAAACAGTGGCAAATACCAGTCGTGCGGTGGATAGTTTAACCACTCGCTGGGGAAGATTTGTCGAGGAATTAGTGGAACCTGCGGTTATTCGCCTATTTCGTGCGAAGGGTATCGATGTCAAAGAAACCTACAGTCGCGCCAGGGTAAAACGCCAAGGAATCGCCATGGAGATTGATATTTTAGCCGTCGATGAAACCGAGGTAGTTTTAGTCGAATGTAAGTCTCGTTTATCGAAAGATGATGTTAATGAATTTCTAGAAAAATTAAGTCGATTTAAAGAAGCATTTCCCCACTATAAGAACTATCAAGCTTATGGTGCAGTGGCAGGAATAGAAATAGATGAAGGAGTAGATCGTTATGCCTATAAACAAGGTTTATTTGTGATTAAACCATCGGGAGAAACAGTAGAAATAATTAATGATTCTGGCTTTGAGCCTAAGTTATGGTAAAAGAATGATGCTCCCATCATAATTTTTTTCCCCCCTTCCCGTTTTCTTAATACTTTCTTTAAGGATTGGCTGAAAGCATTGCCCTGAAAGGCTTGGAAAAATAGGAGTTCGGGCGATTCGGTTGAAGTAGCGATCGCTCAAAGGGATAAATTACTATGTTATACTGGGAAAAAACGAAATAATCAATCAAAGAAAGCTATGATCCAAGAATATCTTAATAAAGCGATGGAAACAGCCCATTATGAATTTTTAGAGGATAATGAGGGATTTTATGGCAACATTCCCAATGCTCCGGGAGTTTGGGCAACCGGAGAAACCCTAGAAGCTTGTCGTCGGGAACTCTTAGAAGTCTTAGAAGAATGGATATTATTGGCAATTAAATTAGGTCATCAATTGCCAGAATTTGACGGTTTATCTTTAAAAATAGATTTAGTCGCCTAACATTTATCTAAGTTGAATCATGCCTTATTTTGGTGCAATTTCTCGTTCTAATTTAATTTCAGCTTTCCATAAAGCAGGATTTCAAGGTCCCTACGCAGGGAAAAGACACCAATTTATGGAAAAGAATGGCTTAAGAGTCCGTCTTCCCAATCCTCATCAGTCAGATATTAGTATTAATTTACTCAGTAGAATTCTAAAACAAGCTCAAATTTCTAAAGATGAATGGGAGAAATTGTAACTAGAACTTATGCCATTCCCCTAGATGGGGGTGAAATAATGGGTATCATACATAATAAGAGACGATCTTCATGAAACAGGTCATAGAAAATGCCTACCATAAAAATTCAAGCCCAACTATCTAAAGAAGACTTACTAGAAGCCGTCGAACAGTTAAGCTTATCTGAATTAGAAGGTTTTTTTCAAGATATAATTGCGCTAACAGCGAAACATCATGCCCCTAGTTTATCAGGCTCTTCGTTACCCTTTACGCTAAATCAACAGACAAGATGCCAAGACAACATACTTCTAACCCAAAAATTCCGAAAGTTTCTCAAGCCATAGCCTCTCCGTTTTATTAGTTTAAGTTTATTGTTGATTCCCTCGACCACCCCATTCGTTGTCCTTCGCTCAAAATAACTAGGGTCTGCTGAAAAAGTTTTTCCTGGGGGTAGGAGTCAGTAGCCGGTCGTCAGGAGCCGGTCGTTTCAGGCTTTGTTGCCCTTGTTTTTTGTACCAAGCGATGTACTACAAGAAGGATAATGCAAGGTTTTTGAAAGTCCCAATCCTATTTTCTTGCACTAACATCGGACTTTAACAGGTCAAAAGCTTTATTTTCAAAGGGTTTTACCATTATTCAGCAAGCCCAAAGTAGAAAGTTCACATCTTTTTTAGATTAAACAGGAGTTGAAAAAATGACACGCACAAACAAACGTTATGGATGGGTTCCTGACTTACCAGATCATCGAGATCTGCTTTACGCTGCACCCGTTACAGCACTGAGAGCTTTACCAGCCAAGGTCGATCTCCGTCCCAATTGTCCCCACATCTACGATCAAGAACAGTTGGGCAGTTGTACCGCCAATGCCATTGCTGGTGCCCTTGAGTTCGATCAAATGAAGCAGAAATTGACGGATATTTTTACCCCTTCCCGCCTATTTATTTATTACAACGAACGGGTCATGGAAGGGACTGTGAACGAAGATAGCGGCGCGATGATTCGTGATGGCATTAAAAGCGTTGGCAAGCAAGGCGCTTGTCCAGAGGAGAAAACCAAACAGCATCCGGGACCTGATGGGATCTGGCCCTACGATCCTGATTATGAGGTCAGATTTCTTAAAAAACCTACCCCAAAATGTTATGAAGTCGCCGCTAAACACCAAGCAATTCTTTACAGCCGGCTAGTGCGAAACCTCAATCAGATGAAGGGATGTTTGGCATCCGGCTATCCCTTCGTCTTTGGGTTCAGTGTTTACGAGAGCTTTGAAAGTCAAGAGGTGGCACAAACAGGTCGCGTCCCCATGCCGTCTCCCAATGAACAATTATTGGGGGGTCATGCCGTGTTAGCCGTCGGTTATGATGATAGCCAACGGCGGTTTATCGTCCGCAATTCCTGGGGTAAAAACTGGGGTATGCAAGGCTATTTTACCATGCCCTATGCCTATCTGTTGGACGATAACCTAGCTGACGATTTCTGGACGATTCGTCAAGTTGAAAATGAACCGTAGGCTATCTCAAAACTCTATCTTGAGGAGATAGGGAAATCTGATTAAACGCGACTGTTTTCTGGAGAGCAGGGGTGATAAAGCTTATCTGACCTGCTTCCCAACTCTCATTTCTAACTCAAAACTTCCATGTTTCAACGCAAATCTACTTTAGAACTCTTACAAATTAATTATATGTTATAGTGGTGGGTTAACTAATTTTTTGGGAAAATTAGTTAATTAGTGCATTTGTTCTGGATGAAAACCTGAAGTTTAACTTTTAAGCCAAAACTCTTTAGATATGCTTTAATTTGGTTGTCAAAACCTCTTTATTTAAGCAGCACAAACTATCTCAATTATAAAAATTGAGAATAAATTCTCCTGACTAATTACAATTCTCCTTCACTGGATTAATGTTTGGCAACTTTTAAGAAGCTGCTATACCTATCCCTAACTCATAGTTATAAATAGGGTTGGCTGAATAAATCTAAAAACCTTGTTGGGTAAGACTTTTAGACTTTTTGTCAATCAAAAAGTACCCGGCATGGGAGTGATCAGGGGGAAAATTCAGGGACTTTTTCCCTGAAAATTAGGTAATTGGCCACCTCAAAACCGGTAAAACCCCACACCCCCCCTGCCCCCCCGATGTCGGGGGGGTTGGGGGCCACACCCTGCCCCCAGGAAAAACTTTTTCAGCAAACCCTAAATAGCCGCCAACAGGTTAACTCTTAAACTATATCTTCGACGACGATTCCGATATTTACAGGATAAGATTTTCAAGATTTTGAGTTTCCTATTTATAGGTTCAATGATAATCCTTTCTTTGGCTAAAGCCTTGTTATACTCTTTTTCTAACTCTGTTAATTTTCTATTTTTTGATTTCTTTTTCGGTGTATAACTATTACTATGGTATGCAGCTATTCCCTGATAACCACTGTCTTCTATGCTGGTAGTTAAAGGATGAAAACGAACTCGACTTTTTTTAAATAAACTAAAATCATGACCTCTACCTTTCCCA
>NZ_JAPZRB010000190.1:0-1408 GCF_027531105.1 Microcystis sp. LE18-22.4A | reverse complement strand
ACAATTCCTATTTTTTCATAATTAGGGGTCTCAAGCTCCCCCTAGCGGCCACCGAGAAAACCTTCACCAGATAAGTATTTTTACTCAAGTCTCTGGAGGGGGACAGCTTATGTGACAGTTGAGGGTGCGGAATGTGGGTTTTTATCTGTAGAGATAGAAAAATTCGCGGAGGTAAACTATGAACAGAGACATCATTACTGGAATGGACGGCGAGATTTATGCCAGACGCGATCTGAGTCGGGAATGGGGCGGAGCGATCGATCTGGGAAAAGCTAAAACGGGAAAAAGCTTCGAGGTTGACGGTCATTTAGGGGAAACTAATCGCTGCGGCGTTTGGGATAGTGTGGACAGACTCAAATTCAGGACTTCGCGTAACCTTCGTTTGGAACTCGCCACCGACCCCAACGTGATCACCGAGTTAGTCCGATTTGATAGTAAGGGTGTCGCCACCGTCGTCGGTTCGGTTGAATACGGCGACCGACTGTCTCTCAATTTAACACCGGGTCGCTACGGCCTCAGCTTCTTTGTCGAGGGAGATTTGATCTCCTATCAGGTTAATGCCAGTTTCATTTAGGGCTGTTTAAAGATCAAGGATAGCGACCGCCGAAATCAGCAAAGACCGTTCAATTCCCCCAAAACAGCCTGATGTTTCTGCCGGGCTGACCTTTCCTCGGTCGATGTGCGTTGGCACTGTCTCAGATTTTTGCCGATGGTTGATAGCTCAACTTTCAGAGTAAGCCGTTTCTTTTGAACGTAATCCCGCCAATTCTCCCGCTCAATGGCATCGAGTTCTTGGCAGATGTCAGCAGTCAGCCGATAATCCACACTAGGAGCCAAAACTTCCCCGTCAAAGTGACCGCCGGCATAGCAGCCGGGGTTATGGCAGCGGGGCAGTTTATCCAGGTTGGAGTCAAAACCATCGATGACAAGGGCAGCGAGATAGTGGTGGACAATCCCACTGTCATGACAGCAGAAGCAATTCCAGCGGGGCTGCCAGATTTCTACCTCCGCTCCTGGTTCCTTTTCGGGGCGCATCGGCTCCCTGGGGAGTTTTTTCAAGATTTGTTCCCCCAAACTAAATTGTTGGTAATCGCCCAGTCCGCAAAAGCTTTTCTTGTCTCCCACTCTTCTGGTGGTCCCCCTTGGGCTACAAAACGACCTTTTCCTTGCCGTATTTCAGTAATCCACTCCTCTCGTTTGGGGTGGTTCTCCCAATCCCTTTCTTGTAATTCACTTTGAAACATATCGTAATACACGCGGGAACGTTCTTTACCGAAATTTTGGGTTAAAGCCCCGTCCTTTTAGGACGGCTTTTTAAACTATATCTTGTTAACTTAACTTTTATTGTGCTATACTGATTTTGTCTAAGTCCCCCCTGCGTAAAATGTTTGTCTTAGAGTTTAAAGTT
>NZ_JAPZRB010000019.1:0-4413 GCF_027531105.1 Microcystis sp. LE18-22.4A | reverse complement strand
AAAGAGATTAAACACCTTCAGCAAAACCCAAAGGTTGAAACTGAGCATCATTGATAATTTTAACCGTTTCCCCCGACTGCTTAATCACAAACAAACCGCGCCGATAGGCATAGACATCTATCCCCTGATCAATTTCAATGCCTGCCACTGCCCCATAAACCCGAAACTCTCGAAATTGGGGGAAAGCAACCTTAAATCGCTGTAATCGGCTGACAAAATCATCTACATCATCCCTCGACAGTCGAGATTTACATTCCACAGCCACCAACTCGCTCCCATTCACCGCCACAATATCAATCTCCATTGCCGCCCCAGAACGCTTACTTTTCAAGCGACTCATCGTTTGGGTGACATCAATGCCCCGTTCCTGAAATAAACGCACGACCGCAGGCTCTACCATTTCTTCAACGAATCTGCCCCAGCGTGTTGTTAGGTTATTAACGGCTTTGGTCGTTTCTTGTACCTGTTTTTTTAATTCTTCCATCGTGCGATTAGCTTCCTCTCTGCGGCGATCAGCTTCGGCACTGCGGCGATCGGCTTCGGCACTGCGGCGATCAGCTTCCTTTTGAAACTCGGCAAATTGGGCCTCAGTTCTTTCAAATAACTTGTAAATATCGGCGATCGTTACAGCGTCTGACATAGGAAGATTCTTCAAGCTTGAGGAGTCTAGTCCCATTCTAGCGACTTGGCCCAGAAAAAATCCCTAGCTTCTCATCCGTGTTTTTTCAATCAATTATTGACTATCAACTAATCAGCGATCGCAGTTCAAGGGGAAGGGGTCAAAGGTCAAAAGGCGATCGCGTTTTTAATGGATAATAGGCAATTGACAATGGATAATTATCAGCCGAAGTTCCTGCGGCAATAGGCTACTATTTTGACCATCAGGAAGAAATCAACCTGGAAATCACCCAAGAATGGGATCAGGTACAAATTAGCATAACGCGAATAGCTAAATCACCTTTTTACAACGGGATGAAAAAAGTGACTTTTTCCCCGCCCTTCCCCCGAATGCACCCCGTAACTGATATAAGTAGAGATGTAGGTCTATAACCAAAATTGCCGCATCAGTTCGGTTAGGTGACTGTTTTTCGCTTGTCTAGGAGGGTAGATATGCTCAACGAATTAATTTATGAAGGATTAGGTTTAAGTGCTGTTTTCGGAGGACTATTCCTCTGGTCGCGCTCTGGTCTCGTCAGCAAAAATACCGCCCTTTTAGCCGCACAAGCGCAATTACAGCAAAGTAACTCAGATTTGTTGGCTCAAGTCAAGGGTTTAGACGTGGCGCAATCAGACTTAAAAGACGAAAATCAGCAGCTGCACGCCAAAATCATTCACATAGAACAACATTCCGCCCAATTACAGCACAAAGCTACGGATTTAGAAAATTCTCTCCAGTCCCTCCAGCAAGCTGTCCAGATAGGTGAGGGTGAAATCGAACAACTGAAAACCACCGCTAAGGAAATAGAAGCGGAGAAAGCTGGTTTGATGGAGCAGTTAGAGGCAGAAAAAGCCCAAATTACTAGCCTAGAGGCACAGATTCAAACTTTAGAGCAGCAAAAAGGTGAAATTAACCGTCAATTTGACTTGACCAAAAAACAGACCACCTCTCTCTATAGTCAAATTCAGACCCTAGAACAGGATAAAGCTCTCTTACAGCAAGATATAGAAAAAGCCGAGGAATTAAGGGCGAAAGTGGCCGATTTAGAGCATAAAAACCAAGAATTAAGCGATTTAGCTGCTCAAATTCCCAGCTTGCAAGGTCAAATTCAAACCTTAGAACAGAATCTGGCTGACCAAACAGAACAGTATGAGCGAGGACAGCAGGAAATAGCCAGCTTACAGGATCAAATTAGCGGGTTAGAGCAGCAAAAAAAGTCTCTCAGCGAAGATTTAGCCGCAAGTCAAACTCGATCGCTCTCTTTAGGCCAAGAATGCGACAATTTAACTATAAAACTCCAAGAAACCGTCGCTCAAGTGACAGCCATAACCGCCGAAAAGGACAGTCTCGGCGCTCATCTCGAAGCAGCTAAACTGGAGTTACAAGCTTTAGCAGCCCAGAAAGGGGAATTATCGGCAGAATTAAGCACTGCTGCCGAAAAAATTGCTCATTTAGAAGGGCAATTACAGGAATTAACCCAGTTACCGCCACAATTGGCTGATTCTCAGGCAAAAATTGCTGATTTAGAAGGGCAATTACAGGAATTAACCCAGTTACCCCAACAATTGGCTGATTCTCAGGCAAAAATTGCTGATTTAGAAGGGCAATTACAGGAATTAACCCAGTTACCGCAACAGCTAGAAACCTATCGGGAAAACATTTCTAATTTAGAGATTCAACTACACCAGTTAAGTGCCGAAAAAGACCAATTAGAAACCACAACTTCCCGTCATATCGAGGAATTAAGCCAACAAAATCGCCAACTAACTCAAGATTTAGAAGCCCAAAAAACGGCAGCTAAAGCTTTAGAAAAGGAAAAAATTAAGTTTGAGGGTGAGTTAGCAACTAAGCAAAAAGAAATCGCCGCTTTAGAGGTTCAAATTCAAAACCTAAAGCAAGAAAGAGACGATTTCTCTCCACAAACTGCCCCTATTACCACTAATGAACCAGCAGCAATTATTAGCGAGACTCCGGTAGTAGAAGAGCAGGAAACCCCCTCGGTGATTGCCGAGGAAACTCCCCCGGTGATTGCCGAGGAAACTCCGGTAGTAGCAGCAGAAAAAATCCTGGTTGCCGATACGAGTTTAGAAGTGCAACCCGCAGCGGAGATAGTCCAAACGAGTCAAGAATCCGCCGAAAATACCCTAAGGGGAAAAAGCGTAGTTATACTAGGAACCTTCAGCAAAATCAGTCGCGAGAAAGCGAAATCATTGATTATTAATGTCGGTGGTACTGTTACCAGTTCCCCCAGTGCGAACACTGATTATATTCTCCTCGGTAAAGCCCCCGGTGAGAAACTCAAAAAGGCTCAAAAATTAGGCATAAAAACCCTTTCAGAAGCCCAATTTCTGCAAATGGTAGAATTAGTTTAGCCGTCGGTTGTCAGGAGATAGGGTGGTCACTGCGTGCGCGTTGCGGAGGGTTTTGGGGTGATAGGGTGATGAAACAGCTTCCCCACTTCCCCACTTCCCCACTTCCCCACTTCCCCACTTCCCCACTTCCCCACTTCCCCACACCCCACACCCCACACCCTGTTCCCTTGATTACCAAAATTATGAGTCAAAAAATTGCCTTTTTAGGATTAGGAGTGATGGGAGCGCCGATGACGACTAATCTTGTCCGTCAAGGTTTTGCTGTCAATGCTTGGAATCGTACCCCAGAGGCGCCGGGGATAACCATTGCCGGGGCAGCTGGTGCGAACATTTGTTCTAGTATCGCCGCCGCCGTCAGGGATGCCGAGATTGTCTTTACCTGCGTCGGAGATGTGCCTGACGTGGAAGCGGTAATTTTAGGACAGGGGGGTGTCGTGGAATCGGCAGCGGTGGGAACTCTGGTGGTGGATATGAGTACCATTGGCTCTCAAGCCGCTAGGATGATTGGTAAAAAGCTAGAGGAAAATAATCTCCGTTTTCTCGATGCTCCCGTCTCTGGTGGCGATATTGGGGCGAAAAACGGCACTTTAACTATTATGGTGGGAGGGAAAGAAGCGGATTTTCAGACTTGTCTGCCCTGTTTTCAAGCCATGGGCAAAACTATTCGCTGGTGTGGCGAAATCGGCAACGGACAAGCAGTAAAACTCTGTAATCAAGTCTTGGGGGCGGTTCACATGGTGGCGCTGTGTGAGGCTCTAAAAATGGCAAAAATTCAAGGATTAGACCCCAATTTAGTCATAGAAGTCTGTAAAACGGGGGCGGCGGGTTCTTGGGCGTTGGAAAATTTGGGACCAAAAATCCTCGCCCAAGATTTACAGCCGGCTTTTATGATTGAACATATTTTAAAAGATTTGCGATTAGTCAAAGAAACTGCCCAGACAGCCGGGGAAATTCTGCCCGGGACAGATTTAGCGGAAACTCTATTTAAAGTAGTAGCGGAATTGGACGAAGGCAAGGGAATTAAACAGGGAACCCAAGCGATGATTCGCGCCTACGATTAAGCCTTTTGTTGACGTTGACACTCCCGTTGCCTAAAGGCGTGGGGATTCTTCATTCACAGGGAGATGCCTTGCAAAAGCAGTGCCTTTACTTGGTCTTACTCTCCCTCCAGAAGCAGTAGCGGTATGCCCTACCGCCAAAATTCGTAAACCTTCATCCCGAATATTCTTAGCGGCATTGATATCTCTATCGTGGGTTTCTCCACACTTAGGACATTGCCAACTGCGAATATCTAAACTCAAACTATCCAGACGATTTAAACAGTTACTACAAGTCTTAGAGCTAGGAAAGAATCTATCTACTTCTATATAGATTTTTCCTTCC
>NZ_JAPZRB010000491.1:0-4870 GCF_027531105.1 Microcystis sp. LE18-22.4A | reverse complement strand
TGGTTAGTTCGGAAACGACTCGAAGTTCAAGTTGACGATTAGCTCTGATTGAGGGAGCTAATTTTCCTGTTCTTCTATTTGAAAATCGTTTTTGTCGATGCGCTCTTAGATTAAAAGGAAGTTGGCGGTTAATCCGTCTTCCTCTACGTCCTTTTCGCATTAACCGTCTATTGTCCATGCGCTCTCTTACTCGTTTAAAAGGAAGTTCTAAGTGAGCCTTCCAAAGAGTAAAAAGGGAGGATTGAACGCCAATTCCAGAGAATAATTTCCCCGGGTCAATACCAATGGCAATCGGTTGGGTTTTACTATCGGAAGGTTCATCGATTAGCTGGACATAGAAAATATCTAAGTCGTTGAATTTACCGATAGCTTTTCCTTCTTTAATCCACCGTCTGGCCCGACTGGGTTTGGTGGGCATCAACGGGTTTCCGTCTTTTGAGATAACAGGAACTCTTGCCATGGAGATAATCCTTAAGAGTAAAGTTAAAGTCCCTTTCCGCAACACAATCAAGATGTCTTGTCTAACAACGCTTTACCAATAAAGCTTAGAGGTAATCCGAACTAGGGAAGTATTCGGAGGTCTGTGCCAGATTGTGTCTCGATGCGGTAGTCTCTACTTGCGTCGCCTAAATTGGTTTAGGCAAGCTCCGTCCCTTTTAGGGCGGGGTTAGTGACCGAAATTTCTGCTGCTAACACAATATTTATTATCCTGCGATCGATTACATCATACGATCCTGACGTTCAATTTTTCGCCAAAGTCTCACAAGGGCTATCCCCGGAAGCAGGGAAATCGCCATCGGTACTAAAGTTAACCAACCAAAACCACTGACAAATAGAAGCGTTGCTGAGATGAGCAAAGCACTGATCAGTAAAGTATAGTTGGTTCCCATTTGAATCATACCCAATCGCCGTAAAAGTCGATCGGATTCGCTCGAACGTACCCGGACACGGATATCACCCCGTTCTAATTTTTCGATCGTATCATCGATGCGTCGGGGTAAACTCAGGGCGGTGCTGCTCACTTGGGCCGCTTGCCGTCCTAACTCATCGAGGATATTACTGCCATTATTTCCTGTCATATCATGTACTAATTGCAGGGCAAAAGGTTGGGCCACTTCCATAAAGTTAAATTCGGGATCGAGTCCTTTGCCTACCCCTTCCAGGGTAGAAAATGCTCGCATGACGAAGGTAAAGGTAGCGGGAAAGCGAAAAGGCTGATCGTAGGCGATTTCATAGAGATCATCGCTGATAGCGGCCACGGATTGCTCCTCAAAGGGTTTATCCATGAAGTTATCGAGCATATACTGGATCGAGCGCCGCACTGCTCCCATATCACCATTAGCAGTTAATGCTCCTAAATCTACCAGAGAAGTGACCACGCGATCGGCATCTTTTTGGGCAATTCCCAAGAGAGTCTGCATTAATTTTTCGCGCACGTTGGTTTTAATTTGTCCCATCATGCCGAAATCGTAGAAAATTAAGGAGCCATCACTATCAACGGCGATATTGCCAGGGTGAGGATCCGCGTGAAAAAAGCCGTTATTGAGCAGTTGAACTAGATAGGCTTTTGCCCCCAGTTTAGCCAACAATTTGCGATCGAGTCCTGCCGCTTCTAGGGCCTCATAATGACTGATTTTGATGCCGGGGAGGTATTCTAGGGTTAAAACCCGGGGAGAGGTGTAGCGCCAATAGACTTTTGGTACTTTAACCCAATCTTCCCCGCGAAAATTACGGCGAAAAGTGTCGGCGTTACGACCTTCGTTGAGATAATCGGTTTCTTCCCAGAGAATTTTACAGCATTCTTCATAAATACCCGTCCAATCGCGACCTTTACCCCATTTAGGATGATTTTGGAAGTATTGGGCGATTTTTTTCAGGATGGCCAGATCGATACTAAATAATTTTTTCAATCCGGGCCGTTGGACTTTGACCACCACATCTTCCCCGGTGTTCAGTTGGGCCCGGTGAACTTGCCCTAAACTAGCGGCTGCTAGGGGGATGGGATCGAAGCTTTTAAAGAGTTTATGCAGGGGTTTACCGAGGGATACCTCGATAATTTTGCTGGCCTGTTCGTAGGTAAATGCGGGAACCTGATCCTGTAGTTTCGAGAGTTCTTCCACATATTCGAGGGGAAAAAGATCGGCGCGAGTGGAGAACAGTTGACCGACTTTAATAAAAGTCGGTCCCAATTCTAGCATGGTTTCCCGAATCCAAGCGGCCTGTTTTCTGCGTCTGCCGGCGAGTTTTTCTTGGCTATAGCCGCCGTTATAGCTCCATTTTTTACCGTTGAGCCAGAATTGATAAAGTACAGTCAGAACGAATCGCCAAATATCTAGACGACGACGATTGATGGAATAGCTTTCTCGATTCCAACGATAGCTATTTTTGGCGACTTCGAGGGCCGGCATTGCTGGGTTTAACTCTGGGGTAACGGGGACGGGTAGAAAGGCTGACACGCAATTTTTGGGGCTTTAAAGCGACTAAAAGGGGGTTTTGGGTTAATTCTGGTAGTTTTTTAGTTCCGAGCGCAATTGGGCGATTTCGGCGCGCATTTCGTCGATGTTTTCCTGCACATCGGCACTGGAGGAACCACTGGACTCTGTACCAGTATATACTCCCTTTTCCATGGCTTGATCGGCTCTCATTTGCACTTCTTCGACGAATTGCCGCAGGTTTTCCCGTTGTTCGGCATCAAATTTGCCTAATTCGCTTAAAGCGTTGGTAAACGCATCTTCTAGCTGTTCACCGATCACTTCAGCGATCGCTCGTCCGAGGAAAAAGGCGTGAATAACGGGGTTAGTCATAATCTTAAATGGATGTTTTCGCTTCGGGGTTTGTGGACGGGAAAGGCGATAATAGATTCCCTAACTACTAGGTTAGGCGACAGAACCAGAAAAGGCAAATCGTTTTTCTGAAAACGGAGGTGAGACGGGGAGGTTAATCGACAAAATTAGGGGAAAGAAAGGGCGCTAAGGGAGCAAAATCCGGTCCGATCGCGTCGAGAATTATCGCTGAAATCAACCCGATTAGCGAAATAATAGTGTCATCAACAATATCATCCTCCTGGAGAGTTAAGATGCTCAGAAAACGTTTATTAATCCCCTTAATCTTATCCCTAGTCACTTTTGGTCTAGTGGTGGCCTGTAATTCCGGCACTCCCACCGGTCAAACTAACCCCAGTCCCGCAGAAAACGCCGCCACTGCCGCTATTCCCATCGGCGCAGCTTTAGCTCAAACCAGCAATCTCGCCCTATTGGGACAGGAACAGGTGATCGGTGTCAAGATGGCTGAAACATATTTTAATAAAAAGGGCGGAGTCAATGGAACACCGATTAAAGTTATTATCCAGGATGTGGCCGGGGATGAACCGGGAGCGATCAACGCCATTAATACCCTAATCACTCAAGATAAGGTGGTGGGTATTCTTGGTCCCTCCCTTTCCCAGCAAGCTTTTGCCGCTAGTCCGATCGCCGATCGAGCCAAAGTTCCCATTCTCGGCCCGTCTAACACGGCTAAAGGTATCCCCCAGATCGGTGAATATGTGGGTAGGGTGTCCGCTCCTGTGGCTGTGGTCGCTCCCAATGCGGTTAAAACCGCTTTAAAAATCGATCCCAAGATTAAAAAAGTGGCTGTCTTTTTTGCCCAAAATGATGCTTTTAGTAAATCGGAAACGGAAACTTTTCAAGAAACCCTGAAGAGTTTAAATCTTGATATTGTCACCGTGCAGAAATTCCAAACCACCGATACAGATTTTCAAAACCAAGCCACCGCCGCTATTAATATTAAACCGGATTTAGTGGTTATTTCTGGTTTGGTTGCTGACGGGGGCAATTTGGTCAAACAGTTGCGACAATTAGGCTATCAGGGATTAATTATTGGTGGCAATGGTTTAAATACTTCTAATATTTTCCCGGTTTGTCAGGCTCAATGTGATGGCATTATCATTGCTCAAGCTTATAACCCGGAATTAGATAGTCCTATTAATCGGGATTTTGTCGCCGCTTATACAGCAGAAAATAAAAAAGCACCGCCCCAATTTACCGCTCAAGCTTTTACGGGAATTCAAGTTTTTGTCGAGGCCTTAAAACGGGTAGATGATAAAAATAAACTCAGTACACTTTCCCTCGAACAAATTCGCCAACAATTAAATCAGGAAATTTTAGTGGGTAAGTATGTCACTGTCTTGGGAGATATTGCTTTTACTCCCGAAGGAGAAATCATTCAGGATAAATTCTCCGTGGCACAAATTAAAATGGATGCCGATGGTAAAAATGGTAAATTTACTTTTGTGAAAAATTAATAAGTAAGTGGTTCTTCTCGTTTCTACCTCGTTGCAAGGGTCTCCCTTGCAACGCATTTCCAGAGGTTCTAGCTCTTGTGTAATACTAAATCCTGTTTAAAGTGTTCAAGAGTGTTAAAGTCGAGTCCAAAATCAACATAATCCTGTTTTGACTTGCAATGTTCTATTCAATTAATTTCTCTAGGGATAGGACAGTATTCGATGGTGGTGTTGGACAAGAATAAAAGAAAAATGTAGGTTGGTTTTCCCTTTCTTCAGAAATTCTTCTTAAGTTTTCGTGTTCCCTAATTCTTGCTCTAAGCTAGTTCTGGAATTTCTGGCGATTATTAGTAGTGAAATTTACAGGAAATAATAACAATTTCTTGATCAGACACGCTATAAACTAGGCGATGTTCTTTTGTAATGCGTCGTGACCATAATCCTGATAGTGGCTCTTCGTTACCCTTTATGCTAAATCAACAGACAAGATGCCAAGATAACATACTTCTAACCCAAAAATTCCGAAAGTTTCTAAAGCCATAGCCTCTCCGTTTTATTAGTTTAAGTTTATTGTTGATTCCCTCGACCACC
>NZ_JAPZRB010000188.1:0-5091 GCF_027531105.1 Microcystis sp. LE18-22.4A | reverse complement strand
TTCCGCTAAAGAATACATAGCTAATCGAGAATTTGAAAATAAAGAAGAACTGGAAAAAGTAGTCAATCAGCTTTTAAATGAAGGGGGATTGATTATTAAATGGAGTAGAAAACTTAAAAATAAGGGTAATGCTGTCAATGTAACTTAAATGCGTAAAAGCTTAATCACCTCAATTTGGGCATAATTACCGCACAGAGGGGTCTAGCATTGTCTCGCTAACAACAATCACAATCGCCCCAACTCCCGTAAGTTTTTCAAATCCAACTCAAAATCTTCAACATCATAGGAATACAGTGCTATTTGGCGCTGCTTTAAAAGTTGGCGAAAATAGACTTTACCTCGACTCTAAAAACTCTTCTACTGTCAAGTTAATATCGCTCGCAATCTGTCGTAATAATCTAGGTGCAATATCTCGTCCTTTAGGAAATGGAACAGTAGTTGCACGTCCATCTTCAGGACAGAACTGTTTATGGGAGCCTTTCTGACGTACCTCAACAAAGCCAAGATTTTCTAAGATACGAACCACTTCCTGTGGTTTCAGAACAGGTATATTGCCGATGGTTACTGTGTACCAACAAATACTGTTTCAAATCTTGTTTGTTCATCCTCAAGGAGCATTTCTATCACTTCACAAAGATTTGTCTGTAATTTATCTAAAGTTTCACCTTGAGAATGTACTCCGGGGAACCCAGGGACATAACCAACATAGAGATTAGTATCAAAATCTTTTTCTACAACAGCAGTAAATGTGTTCATAACCGATACCTAATTTTTAGGCTGACCAGAATAAAAAATAATTATGACATAAATATATAAGGAGAGCGCTAACAAATCTTGGTGCGTTCCCAGGAATTTATTGGCGGAGTAATTCGGAGTTGTCGTGGGGAAAGCACCCTACAGCGATGGCTAATCTTGGTAATGATAGCGACAGGAAATAATTGTTAGATAATGATCATCGACAACATAAACAAGACGATTAGCTTCATCCGTACGGGACCAAAAACCTGACAAATTCTCTCTCAAGGGTTCAGGTTTACCGATTCCTTCAAAGGGATTGGATAGAGTATCTTGGATGAGCAGATTGATTCTTTTCAGGGTTTTCTTGTCCTGAGATTGCCAATAAAGATAATCTTTTCATGCTTTACTACCCCAAGCCAACTTACGCATCGATTAAATCATGTTCTTGTGTTTTACCTGCTTGATATTCTGCGATCGCTTCTTGCAAATGTTGAGCATTAGCTGCAGATCTTAAGAGATAAACTGTTTCCATCAGACTGTCATAATAACTTTTAGACATGATGACAACATCTTCTGTATCTCCTCTGACAATGAAAGTACAGTTTTTATCATTGGCTACTGTATCTATTACAGATTTAAAGTTTTTTCGGGCTTCACTAAAGTTGACAATGTTGACGCTCATCAGAGTTGTACATGGTTAAGTACAATTGTTATTATAGTTCTGTCCAAATCTGGTTGGCAAAACCCAAAGGCTTCGGGGAACGCACCCCAAGCTGCGATCGCTTGCTTAAAGTCCATAATCTTGGTGCGTTCCCAAGAATTTATTGGCGAAGTAATTAGGAGTTGTCTTGGGGAATGCAGCTTACAAGATCGGCGATCGCACTACTAACGCTTCGATTAAAATAATATAAATATAATCTAGCTACAAGATCTGCGATCGCACTACCTTCTAGCTGGCTTGTCCCCCTCTCAGGTTAAACACTCCATACCAATGATGTATTGCTAACCACCCGACTGATAACAAACCTGCTAAACTCAAGGTTAAACCACTAAAGGGAATTAATAATGCAAATACTGGTAAAATTGCTCCAGCAATAGTACAAATAATGGCGGCTAAAGCAGCGTGACGATTTGCACCTAAACCATAGATGAAACCGAGTAAAATCAAGGATATGATCAACCAAGCTATTTCTGCATTCATTACTCGCGCCAGATAGGTTAAAGTTAATAAGCAAGCAAAGAAAATACCCGCAGCGATCACCAAATTTTTTAAACTCATGGGTAGGGACAAATATAAAAGCAATATCCACCACAAAAATAAGGCTGGTGCTAACAGTAATAACCGGGGCATAATCCCAGTTTTTCCTATTGGTTTGGTGGCAGTAAATACACCAAAGGGATTTCTTACAGAAACATTCTCATCAAATATCCAAGTAAATTGGGTACTGTCACCATCACTTTTAATTTCATGAGGAACTATCCCACTAGCAAAATCAGCATTTCTAAAATTAGCAATTGTTGTGAGGCGAAATTGAGAAAGTAATTGATCAGTGGCATTATAAACCCAACGTGGTCCACCTTGGGCTTGATAGCTAACTTTAATTGTGGTTTCTTGTCCTGGTTCTAACTGCAAGGGAAAACCATAATCTCCAGGGTTTATTTGTTTTAATCTTGTTCCATCTCTTTCTACTTTATAACTAGAAAGTAAGGAGTAGCCTAAGGGTGGTGGTGCTTCAAAGAAAAAACTATTAACATCACTTAGTGAATTGACAATTTTATAATCAGCAGTGTAATCTGTAAGATAAATGGCACTGCGACTTTGCCCGTTTACACTTTGGTCAATTTTAACTTGAATGTTTGAACCTGCTACGTTTAAATAGCGAGTAACTTTTTGTTGATCTGTCACCTTGACTATTTTGCCGTTAACTTGAGTAGTATAGCTATAAGGTTCTTCGACGATGTAACGCACTTGGGGCGCAATTTGTTCTAATTTATCACCTGCGACACTTTCCGCTACTTGTGCTACTTTTGCTTGTTCCCAGTGATGGTAACGGTTGCTTAAAGTAGAAGTGAGGAAAAATCCCGTAACTACTAAAATTAAAATTAGGGCTAAATGTTGTAGTTCTTTGAGCAGTTGGGAATAACGAATCGACCATTCCCCAAAGAAAACAGCTTGTTCGCTGGTGTTGCGTCTCAGAGAAAAACTGATGAGAGCGATCGCAACTCCCAAAGCTACAATTAAAAACGCAAACAATAGTGAACCTTGAATTAGTTGCGTACCAAACTTGATTAATTCCTCAGGATGTGTTAAATCTGGTAATCCTGGAATACCTTGAGCAATAGGAGACATAGGTAAATATGTAGATGTTCAGATATTGAAACAACTTGACAGATATAATTTCCAAAAGTTTCTGCAAAAATACTAGGAAAACATTGTTAATATTAGACATCTCCAAAAATTATAACCCAGTCACAGCTTGCTTTTAGCCCATGTACTAATTAAGCAGTTCGATAGCTGAAATGTATATCTGTCGTTGCTAATTCAATTTTACTGAAAAAATATGAGGCAATTAAAATAATTTTTATTCGGGTATATTCCTTGACTAGAAAGACTTTTGGTCTTGAGATAATATTAGGTCGAGGTGTATTTTAGAAGTCAGGAGTCAGTCCTGATGAAAAAATTTTCACCCCCACAGATGAAAGAGGTTTCTTTCCCTACACCCCACACCCCACACCCTATGAATTTCTCCATTCTGGTGGTGAACTAGGCTCTACAAAGTAACACTGACCATGGATTTTAGCTTGATTTTCTGCACCCTTATCAAACTCAAGAAAAACAGCCACACTATCTGTTTTAAGATCACGCCCATTTTTTTCATACAAAGAAAGAAGCTGTTCCCATTGGGTTGCTAGGAAAATTCCTGCGGCCTTGGTTCCGCGTGCTGTGCGACCAGCGCATACAAAATGAGGTAGATTTTCTTTTCCTGAATTCTTTACACCACGCACTAAAAGAGCATAATCTTTACCACCCAGAATGATAGGAGGGTGATCTTTTTCACCGATACGAAAATCATCGGTATTATCGGGGAAGATTATCTCAAATAATTTTTTATCTATATGGTAATCTCGAATTTTTCCAGTAACATGGTTGAAACCTAGCCCAAGAGCAATAATGCATTCTTTAGATTTATCGAGGTCTTTATTTAAGTGGCCATAATCTAATTCAGTCTTGAACTCTTCACCAAAACTGCGAAAGGTGTTTGCGAGTTCTAGCGCAGCATCCAAATCCTGAGATACAACTAAATATTCTGCTCCCTTTGCTTTCTTATCCTTAGCATCTTCTGGAGCATATGGAAAGCTCATTGAATTGAAAGACGGATTACTAGGATCTTCAGTTGGTTTTGCTGACGGGAATATAGCAACTACACTATTACTGATTCCAGTTCCAAAAAAGCGTTCAAACCGATCCCGATCAGGTTTATCTGAAGCAGCCTGAAAAAATGCACTTAACAAGTCTAATCCACCTACTAGTAGGAGAGAACTGGCTATACCACGCAATATAGACTCTTGGCGATCATTTGCTTTAACCCAGTCCTTTGGACAGAAGACCAGTAAATAAAGTAGACCGAAAAATCCAATTACTAGAAAGAAAAGTTGAGCTTTACCTCTCGGCGTATTAAGAGACTTTAGAAATTGTCGCCACATACTATTACGGTGAATCTTTATTCTGGAAACAAAGCTTAGGCTGTATAACCATCAATTATACTGCTCCCTGCGGTCTAGCAACCCCCTCTATCCTAGTATCTCACTTCCATCGGTCTAACACCCCCTAATAGGACTTAATGGCGCACCGTGCGGTTTAATCACCTCAATTTGGGGATAATTACCGCACAGAGGGGTCTAGCATTCCACTCAAGACGTGAAGACGACAATACCAAGCAATTGAGGCGGAATATCTCCCCATCTCCCCAAATCCCCCCGCAACGCGCACGAAGTGGTCTCCCCCCGCAACGCCCAGCAACTGGTCTCCCGAAAAAATTTTAGATTTTCTTAAGATCGACCTGAAAAACATTGGCTATTTTTTCCAATATAGTGTAAGTTAAGAAAAGTAAAGATTTCTCACAATTCTTCCACACATCTGCTCGCCTGCTCAGATGGATGGAGGAGAGAGCGCGGAATCTTAGCAATAATATACATTTTTCGGAGAAAACCCCCATGACCATTGCTGTCGGACGCGCCCCAGAAAGAGGGCTGTTTGATGCTCTCGATGACTGGCTCAAAAGAGACCGTTTCGTCTTCATCGGTTGGTCTGGTTTACTACTCTTCCCCTGCGCCTTCATGGCCCTAGGTGGA
>NZ_JAPZRB010000427.1:0-1392 GCF_027531105.1 Microcystis sp. LE18-22.4A | reverse complement strand
TAGGGGCTGCTGAAAAAGTTTTTCGTGGGGGCAGGGTGTGGGGTGTGGGGTGTGGGGTGTGGGGTTTTACCCATTTTCAGGTGGTCAATTACCTAATTTTCAGGGAAAAAATCCCTAAATTTTCCCCCCAATCACTCCAATGGTAGGCACTTTTTCAGGGAAAAAAGTCTAAAAGCCTTATCCAACAAGGTTTTTAGATTTATTCAGCAAACCCTACTTAGTCGAAAATGCTGTAACCAAATAAAAAACCTCGGTGTCCAGCCGAGGTAGCGCTAAGTTATGTAGGAGAACTCAAGCAAATCTGTCAATGGGGCAAACCCAAACCCCGAAAACTTTTTTAAGCTAGTCAGCCCAGTTTTTCACCGTTGTCTCGGACTAAGGGAATCATATTTTGTCTGATACTCCCCGAAACAATCTGAACTGGCTTGGTGTCTTGGCTGTTTTGCTTTAACTTTTAGCTCATGTAAATAAATGTAACAATATTTTTACAAATTGTAAAGAAGGATTGACAAAATAAAACTTATGAGATGTATAAGCTAAGTTAATATTTTTCGCCGATCGAAGCTAGGGGGGGTAGAAACAGAAACCAAAAACCTACCTAAAGCCTTTTAAAGTTACTCATTTCTGTAGCTAGATAGCTAAAATAAGTAACTTTGGCCACCGATAGATTTTAAGAACGTTATCAGGTATAATCAAGATATGAAGCTAGTTGAACGTCATATTATCAGTCAAAACCATCCCTTCTGGTCAGAAATAGACCATTATGCCTTTTTGTCAAAAAATTTGTTCAATCTAGCTAACTACCATTATCGCCAATATTTCTTTGAAAACTCCCAAAAACTGGGTTTTAATCAACTCTATCATCTGGTATCTAAAACCTCAGATTATTTAGCTTTACCCACGAAAGTGAGCAAGCAGATAATCAGAAGATTAGATCAGGCTTGGATTAGTTATTTTGCCGCTTTTAGAGCTTGGAAAAAACACCCTGAAAAATTTTCAGGAAAACCCAAAATTATTAAGTATAAGGACAAAACCAAAGGAAGAAACCTACTAATATATTCTCAGGAATCAATTTATAAAAAACCTTTAAAAGAAGGAATTTGTCACTTGTCTATGAGCGACGTAAAATTGACCACTTCCCAAAGAGAAATAATTGAGGTGAGAATTGTCCCCAAAAGTAGCTGTTATGTCATTGAAATAGTCTATGAAAGACGGTCGGAAACCACAGATAAACAAGAGATAGCTGGGATAGATTTAGGAGTTAATAACTTAATGGCTGTAACTACAAATCAAACAGGTGTAGCACCTCTTTTGGTAAATGGCAGACCGTTAAAAGCAATTAACACCTTCTACAACAAACAACGTTCCCGCTTACAATCTCAACTGAAAACC
>NZ_JAPZRB010000173.1:0-18087 GCF_027531105.1 Microcystis sp. LE18-22.4A | reverse complement strand
GTGGTCAACTACCTAATTTTCAGGGAAAAAGTACCTGAATTTTCCCCCGATCCCCGCAATGGCTGGCACTTTTTGAGGGGAAAAAAGTCCAAAAGTCTTATCCAACAAGGTTTTTAGATTTATTCAGCAGACCCTAATTAGGTTTTCTGTCATTTAGTAAAATAATAGCGATTTTCTTCTGATTCGGTACGAGGTATGAACAGTATTTGGTTTAAGTTTGTCCATGCTTGCTGTGTTTTTTCTATGTCTATTGTTTGCATAACTATAATTCTCCCTTAAAGGCGCGGCGCAATAGGACGGCGGGGAGTTTATTGATGGTGTCGAGTTGCTCTTTTAAGTTCTGTTTCAGTCGTTCCACTTCTTGCATTTGTTCGGTTAGAGTTGAGGCGATTTGTTGTTGTTTGGCAAGGCTAGGCAGAGATATTTCTAAAGGTTGAAGTATACTTAATTTTAAGTTTGCCTGTGCTACTTGAGGTGCTATCGATTTTAGATGTTCCCTAATAAATAACAAGCTGTAATAGATAAAATCTGTATTACTTGCTTCCAAATATGGGGTAATACCAACTAAGCTATCTGGCATACAACTATCAAAATCCAGAATACCAACAGCACCAATGGTAGCGGCTATAGTTATTACTAATGTTCCTTTTGGGAACAATTTACTGACTGCTAAACCATCGGCATTTAAAGTAGTATTATAAGCCGTAATATATTTATTAGCTGATTCTACTTCTCCAGTTTGTATCCACGGATAATCCCCTCCATAATAGCGAGGATCGTTACGAGGTCTTGGGGTAAATTTCCCTCTTTCTAATTTTGCAATATCCCCTAACTTTCTCCTCTCCCAAGAATTAGCCTCCTCACTTTCAAAAACAGCCCGAAGATAGGCAGCAGGTAAAGCCTTGGCAGCTTCTAACTGTGCTTCTGTTGCTTTTCGTGCCTTTTCTACCGCTTCCATCTGTTCATTAAGAATGGCGGCTATTCGCTTTTGTTCGCTTAGGGGTGGGAGGGGGATTAATTGTTCTCTAACTTGACTATCTGTGACAGCAGGATACATTGATCCTTTGACGAGATTAGAAAGATTGTTGACAAAATATTGAGATTGAACGTATTTAAATAAATAGATAGGATCTAAATTTTTATCAGCACGAAGTACACAAAAACCTGTACTGCAAACTTGCTGATCAAAAACAGAATCAACCAAAGCTACTGAGTTTAAATTTGGGCGAGTAGTAGCGACTAAAACATCATTTTTGTATATGATTTTTCTAGCGCGACTAGGAGCGTCTTTACCAAGTATAGTTTTAGCATCAGTTATTTTTTTGTTTGTATTGTCGATACTACTAATATCGACATATTTAAAGAAATTCAATGGAGTTAGTTTGGGATTATATATTCCTGTTGTTGGATCACAAACATCCCCTAACTTTACCCACTGCCAACCATCGGGCAACTGCCGATCATTTTCCTGACTCATAATAACTCCCTTGCCCAATCATAAACATTCAAATACCAATCCCAAATTAAAACCCCTAAGCGGCAAACAATCTTATCTTAGTTTCCTGTATGATCTCAGAGGGTTTACCTACTAACTTTAACGCCGACAAACCCCCAGCCTTAGTCACTTCCGGCACTTGAAAAATGAGCTTATTTTCTAATCCTTCCGTCCCCGACTTACCAAACTGAGAAGCGATCGCCCTCACTGTCGCCGCCGTTTCTTCTGGCATTTCGCGTAACCAATCCTCCTGTTTATAACTAAAAGCTTCCGCTCTTTCCAAACGAGTCAGACGGTGCAAACCATAACCCAACTCTCCCAAAACATCAAATAAATCGCAAGCTTCCAACTCATCTAGTGTCCTAATTATACTTGCCGATCGCCCCCCATCGGGCAGTATTTGTAATAACTTCCCCCTCTCCTCCGGCTGAACCCAAATTGAACGAAATAAGGTCAAATTAGTCACCTGATTAACCAAGGATTCCGCCAGCCTCTCTCGATACTCTTCTACCGTTATCGGCTTCGTTTCTCCGTCCACCGTCGTCAGAATATAGCGCCCCACCGGAGTAATATTCACCTCAAACCCCTCAACGGAGATAACCCGCCGTTGCTGCCTTTCCTTTGGTTCCGCCGCCGTACCCTTTTTGGTGGCTAACTTATCGAGAAACTTCTCCCCAAATAAACGGGTAGCATTAGTGTAGTCATACACCCGAAACATTAACTTATTAGTGGGTAGATGCAACCGCGTCCCCCGCCCTACCATTTGATAGAAACTAATGGGAGAATTGACATATTTAAAAAAGACAATATTTCTCACATTGGGGACATCGACGCCGGTGGTTAAAAGATCTACCGTCGTCGCGACAAAATGGGAACGGGAACTGCCCTTTAAATCCGGCAAATAGTCATTACCCGAAGATTTCGCCGTACACTTGAAAGCATAATAATCCTTCGGCTTTTCCCCCTTAGCGGCACACCAACGGCTATAGAGATTATTCATCTCAATGGCTACAGCATCAGCATGGCGGTCATTAACACAGAAGATAATCGTTTTCTGTTCCACTCCCCCCGTTGTTAACAAATGATTGAATAAATCCCCCGCCATCGCCATCACACGGTCAGGGAGCAAAATTAACCGCTCATAACTGGTTTTCTCGTACATTTCCCTAATTTCTGCCTCTGGGATGGGCTGTCCCGTGTTGGCATCAAGGGGATTTCTGCTGATGACCTCCTCCACTGTAATGCCCGTGTCATCGAGGTTGATGGCGCTCCTAACAATTTCGCAGGCGGCAAGATAGCCATCCTCTATCCCTTGTCCGATGTCGTATTCATAGACAGGTTCGCCAAAATAGGCCATATTATCGGCGGTGATTTGTCTATCGGCTTCTGATTCGGGCGAGTCTTCTGTAAACTCCAATTCCCGGGGAGTTGCCGTCAACCCCACCTGTACCGCTTCACTGTTGCGGGTGAGAACTTGCGACCACTTACCCCAAGCGGAACGGTGACACTCATCGATGATCATATGGCTGAAATAATTTTCCGGGTAATGGGTGGTTAAAAAATTCCCCATGTCCTCTTCCTTGTCCACATTCAGGGTTTGATAGGTGGCAATTAAAACACGGGCATTCTTGTGGGGTTGGTTCTTTTCTACTTCCGCCGCCTCGGAACCGAAGGCAATTTGCAAAGCCGCCGCCCCCTGGGTTCTCAACTCATCGCGATCGCAGACAAATAACGCCCGTCGCAACTGTCCGGCATCTGCTATCTTTCGCAGTAGGTTACAGGCGATAAAAGTCTTACCCGCGCCCGTTGCCAGGGTTAGAAGGACTCGCGCCGGGGAGCCTGTTTGCTGGCAGCGGGCAATTTTTTCCAAAGCAGCGCGGATGGCAGCATCTTGGTAGTAACGCCGTCCTCCTTCTCCCCCCTTATAGGGAGTCAGCAGGGGACGGGCGACCTCCTCTGCTAGGCTGAAGCCTACATACTGCTCGTATCTCCCCCTCAGTTCGGCCGGGGTAGGAAATTGGCTGAGGGGCTGAGGGGCTGAAGTTATATTCGTCGTGCGATCGTGTTCGACAAAAAGATGACCGTTACAGGAGTACACAAACGGTACATTTAACCCTTTGGCATAGCGTTTAACCTGTTCTAAGCCTTCAGTGGGGGGCGCATCTTCCTTTTTTGCTTCTATTAGGGCGACGGCTAAGGGTTGGCTGTCGCTACTGACGGCCACTCGCAGGGTATAATCGATCCTTCCCCTGGCGCGTTCGGCTTCCCCATCGATAATTTGAATTGCCCCCGGGGTTTCTTCTCGCTTGAGACAATCCTCGGTCCATCCTCTTTGATGCAGGACGGGGTCAATTAATTTGGCTCTGGTGTCTGTTTCTCCTAATCCCATGGTTCTCTCAAGACAGTAAACAGATAACTAATGAATGATACTAAAATCTGGTTATTAAAAACTGATTATCTATTGCCCCTATTGCCTTTTGCCTGTTCTGATATGTAGCCTATACTCAACTGATAACTGATAACTGATAACTGATAACTCAGGTTAACTAACCATTTTTCGCCTCTAATTTGGTCAAACGACTTTTAAGTTCCTGATTTTCCTGTTTCATTTTTTCTAATTCCTCGCGAATTTCCTGAATTGCTTTCTCGGAACCCAATTTTTTCTGGACTTTTTGTACTGCTTCCTCGGCTACACGACGGACACGACCATCGGGAGTTCGATCGCTCAAAGCTTGTAAAATAACGATAGCTTTGGCATTTTCTATCTGTCCTAAAGCGTTACACACTGCCACTTGCGTCAAGAAAAAAGTTTCCTTGGCAATGGTTTCTAAACGTTCCAAAATTACGGTTAATTTATCCGTGGTTTGTCCGGAAGAAATCGCTCCCAGGGCGCGGATAGCCCCTAATCTCAGGGGTTGAGGCGTGCCTAAAGCCGTGTAGGTCAAAATTGACTCCAAAGCCGCCGGCGAGGTTTTTAACTGGCTTAAACCGCCAATCGCGCCCGCTCTTACTACCTCATTCCACCCCTTTCTTAACTGTAAAACATGATTGAGCAGGTCAATAATTTCCCCTTCTTTATTTTGCAATTGTCCCACGGCCATAGAGCCTAATCCTCGCGCCGCGGCCGCTTCCACATAATAACTAGCATCTCCAGCTTCTAGTAGGGATTTAAGCGCGTGATAACTATCTAAGGTTTTAATTTCACTTAATCCCTCGACAACTGCCCGACGTACTTGTGCTTTTTCGTCGTTTAAACCTTTAATTAAAGCAGTAACCGCCTGATCTAAACCAAGAGTCGCTAACTGTTTGACCACCTCCACACGCACCCCCCAAAAAGGCTCATTTTCTAGGGATGTCCCTAAAGCTTCGATCGCTTCTAAACCGCCTTTTTTAGCAATGGCTATGGCTGCATAGATACGGGAAATTGGATCGGTATCCTGTTGTAATTGCGCTTTTAATTCACCGATGGGATACTCAAGAGTGACGGTTTTGAGGAAATTATTACCCCGATCGAACTTGACAAAATCGGGCTTTTGTGCTAGGGGAAAATAGAAACTTTGTTCTTTTTGGTGAATCCGCAGATTGTAGGTAAGATCCTCAGAGTTGAGATAGGCAAAAGCGACGGGAATTTTCAAGTCGAATAGTTCTTTTTCGTCCTGGGTTTGGGTGACAGTTAATTGGGCTAAATTATTCTGATTGTCCCAACTGTAGGCCACCTTATAATCGGGATGACCACCGCGATAAACGTACTGATCAAAGAGGAATAATAAATTGTAGCCGGTCGCTTTTTCGATCGCCCGTAATAAGTCCACAGTTTCCACGGTTTTATGGGCATTATCTCGCACAAAAGTCTGAATCGCTTTTCCGAATAAATCTTCCCCTAAAATAGAGCGGATCATGTGATAAACACAAGCACCTTTTTCGTAGAGATGACGATCATAAAGTTCGATCGCTTCTCGATAAACATGAGTAACAATCGGACGACGATAGCGGGAAGTATCTTCTTCTAAATAACTTCTTGCTTCCCCTAATAAATAATAACTACCAGCAGCTTTTCCGTATTCCGATTCTGTCCATAAAACCTCAGAATAGGAGGCCATTCCCTCTTTAATCCAAGCGTGAGACCAGTGTTTAATCACCACTAAATCACCGAACCATTGATGAGCTAATTCATGGGCAACTAAGCTTTCTGTCCAAGTATGATCAATGCTGGCTCTTTGATCAATTAAACAGCGATCGGTTAAAATTGTGGTAGAAGTATTTTCCATCCCACCAAAAATAAAATCATCTACACAAACTTGTGCGTATTTAGGATAGGGATAGGGATAACCAAACTTTTGGCTAAAAAACTCGATCATGCGGGGAGTTTTACCCATACTTCTTTGGCCCTCTTCTTCCCGTCCTTTTTCCACATAATAAGTGACAGGAACACCATTCCATGAGTCGCATAATTCAGCAAAATCTCCCACCGCAAGAGTCATTAAATAGGTGGGATGAATTTGCTTTTGTGACCAGTGATAAATTCTGTCCTCACCAACGGGTTCCACCGAGATTAATTCCCCGTTAGAAATAGCGATATAGGGTTGGGGAATTTTAACCCGAATTTCGGAAGTGGCTAATTGGCCAGGGTAATCAAAACAGGGAAACCAAAAGCGAGAATCTTCATCTTCTCCCTGGGTCCAAACTTGCATCGGTTTATCGGGATAATATTCATCGGGGCCGATAAAATATAACCCCCGTTGTGGTTGCTTAACCTGATAGTTAATCGTCAGGATAATCGGTTTATCGGTGGTGGGTTGCAGCAGATGAATGGTCAGAAGAGAACGATCATAGTCAAAGGGTTGACTGATACCTTCAATGAACACAGAATTAATATTTAAATCCACCGCGTCCAGAGTTAAACTGCTAATTCCCTGACGAATGGGGGTGAGGGTAATCTGACAGCTGCCCTGAAAACTTTGTTGAGGAATATCAATAATTAAATCGAGAAAAATATGATTAACTTGTCCGGGTCGATCGGGGTTATAATGGGGTTTAGCCCCGGGTAACTCAAAGGGTTGACGCTGATTATTTTCTGTGTCGATGGTGAGATGAGACATATTAGCCCTAACTTGCTGATTTTTGTCCGGTAAACTTAAATTAACACGATCGGTCGTCCCTTTCCTTGCTAATAATAATCCCACCCCTATGAATCTCCCTTCCTTTCTCTGGTTATGGAAAATTGCCGCTTGGTCGATGGGATTTACCCTCTTTGCCTATTTTTTACTAGCGGTTTCGGGGGTAAACATGGGTTATCGACGACTCGCGGGCCAATCTCGACCGAAATGGTTAAGATCCTTTCATCTCCTCAGCGGCCTGATCATGGTTGCTTTGGTCTTAATTCTGCTGGGAATCGGATTAGTGGGAACAATCGGTCATTATGGCAGTTTAGGCCACTCTTCCCACCTGATAGCGGGTTTATCGGTGGTTTTTCTGGTTTTTGTTTCGGCAATTAGCGGCCTGAACATTACAACTCGTCCACCTCTAGCGCGGTCTCTCCACATCGGCACTAATCTTTTATTGTTTCTGGGTTTTCTTTTTGTTACCCTAACAGGATGGGATGTGGTCCAAAAATATCTACAATAAAAATAGTCGGCGATCGAGTGGAGACTGTTTGATCGAGAAAAACTAGCTATCTCATCCCGAAAAATCGCTTTTTAGTGACAGAATACTCACCCCCAAATCATTATGCAAACCGTCGAATCACAAGCTATTAACACGATGTCAGTGCCAAAAAAAGGGCTACCGGTAACAATTATTACTGGGTTTCTTGGTAGTGGTAAGACTACTCTCCTCAATCATATTCTCAGCAATCAACAGGGATTAAAAACTGCTGTTCTTGTCAATGAATTCGGTGAAATCGGTATCGATAACGAACTGATTATCAGCAGTGATGACAGCATGGTAGAATTAAATAATGGCTGTATTTGCTGCACGATCAACGAGGATTTAATTCAAGCGGTTTATAAAGTTCTCGAACGTCCCGAAAAAATCGATTATTTAGTCGTAGAAACCACGGGATTAGCCGATCCTTTACCGGTAGCTTTAACCTTTTTAGGTACAGAATTACGGGAAATGACCCGTTTAGATTCCATTGTCACTATGGTGGATTGTGCCAATTTTAGTCTCGATTTATTCAACTCGCAAGCGGCCTTAAGTCAAATCACCTACGGTGATATTATTGTTCTCAATAAAACCGATCTAGTGGATGAAGCGGATGTGGATTCTTTAGAAATAAGAATCCGGGACATGAAGCAAGGAGCGAGAATTCTTCGTACTAGCAAAAGTCAGGTTCCTTTACCCTTAATTCTCAGCGTCGGACTATTTGAATCGGATAAATATTTCGACACAGAAGAAGAACACCACGACCATGATCACCACGACCACGATCACGACCACTGCGACCACGATCACCACCACGATCACGATCACAATCATGATCATCACGACCATTCCAATCATTTAGAGGTGGATGGATTTACTTCTATTTCCTTTGCTAGTGACCAACCTTTTTCGATTCGGAAGTTCCAATATTTCCTCGATAATCAGTTACCGGAAAGCGTTTTCCGCGCTAAGGGGATTCTCTGGTTTGATGAAAGTCCTAAACGTCATATTTTTCACCTCAGTGGCAAACGTTTTACTCTCGAAGATGACGAATGGAAAGGTACTCCCAAAAATCAGCTAGTTCTTATCGGTCAAAATCTCGATCATGAAACCCTAAAAGAACAGATTAACAGTTGTCTCATTTTACCTGCTGTCAATCGCGGTAAAGGATTTGGCAAATAAACCCCGTGGGGGTGTTAGCCTAGGGTAACGCACCCCCATCACCCAAATTCCCCACTACCCCACTTCCCCACTTCCCCCAATTATTTATTTTTATTCGGGTACTTTTCCTCCTAAAGATTCCACGATCGATCGAGTATTTTCCCTGAGCATTTTTACATAACTATCCCCCCCAGTACCCACCGCACCGATCGAATCAGAATATAATTGTTTTGGTGCTAATTTTACCCCCGCTTCTGCGGCTACAGTGGTAATTAAAGCGGGATTAATAGTCGTCTCGGCAAAGATAGCAGGAACCTGGAGATTTTTAATAGCATCGGCTAAATTTTTCACCGTTTGGGCGCTAGGTTGTTCTTCGGTACTAATGCCAATTAAAGTTCCCGCTACTTTTAACCCGTAGGCATGAGCATAATACTGAAAAGCGTCATGAGTGGTGACTAATTGCCTTTGGGAAGGGGGGATAGTTTTAATAGCCGCAGTAATCCAGCGATCAAGATTTTCTAATTCCCTGATTAATTGGGCGGCATTTTCAGTAAAAATCTCTTTATCTTCGGGACTTAATTCAATCAATTGATCTCGGATTGTTTTCACCATGATTATGCCATTTTTTGCCGAACCCCAAACATGGGGATCGGGTACTTTCTGCCCCTCTTTTTCCAGTTGTAAAGGTGTAATGGCTTCTCCCACAGCCACTTTTTTAGCTTTAACTGCCGTAGAATTGATCATTTTAATTAACCCCGGTTCGAGATTATAACCGTTATAGAGAATTAAATCGGCTTTTTCTAAAGCGACACTATCGGCGGGAACCGGTTCATAAACGTGGGGATCATCCCCCGGTTTTAAAATGTCTTGATGGTCAATTTCTTCACCGCCCACTCCTGCGGTTAAATCGGCGATAATTGTGCTAGTGGAGATTACCTTGGGTTTTTGGTTATCGGTGGTATTAACTGAGGGATTACAAGCAACCAATCCCAAAAATAAACAGGATAAAATTAGTTTTTTCATCGGGAAATAGAGATGAGGGTTTAGAGGTTAGATATGGGGGGAAATGGCATTGATATCTATCTTGATTTTTTTCCTGACTAAAGACTCCTTTTACCATTAAAATAGAGAATAGAGAAGGTGTAAATTCAAAAGACATGGATAACCAAGCCCCGATTAAACTACCGAAAACCAGCGAATCCGACCACCTCAAGCGCATTCGTCACACCACCTCCCATGTTATGGCCATGGCGGTGCAGAAATTATTCCCGAAAGCCCAAGTTACTATCGGGCCTTGGACTGAAACCGGATTTTACTACGATTTTGATGTGCCGGAACCTTTTACCGATAAGGATCTCAAGGACATCAAAAAAGAGATGGTCAAAATTATCAATAAAAAACTGCCGGTCATTCGCGAGCAAGTTTCTCGGGAAGAGGCGGAAAAGCGCATTAAAGCGATTAATGAACCCTATAAGCTGGAAATTCTGGCGGGAATTCAAGAACCCATCACCCTTTATCATCTTGGTGACGCTTGGTGGGATTTGTGCGCCGGTCCGCATCTAGATAATACAAGCGAACTAGACCCAAAAGCGATCGAATTAGAGACGGTAGCGGGTGCTTATTGGCGTGGGGATGAGAATAAAGCCCAATTACAGCGCATTTACGGCACAGCTTGGGAAAATCCCCAACAATTAGCCGAATACAAGCGCCGTAAGGAAGAGGCCCTCAAACGGGACCATCGGAAATTAGGCAAAGAATTAGGTTTATTTATTTTCTCTGATTCTGTCGGGCCGGGGTTGCCTTTATGGACACCAAAAGGAACTTTAATTCGTTCTTTGTTAGAAGATTTTCTCAAAAAAGAACAGTTAAAACGCGGTTATTTACCCGTAGTTACTCCCCATATTGCTCGCGTCGATTTGTTTAAAATTTCCGGTCACTGGCAAAAGTACAAAGAAGATATGTTTCCCATGATGGCAGACGATGAGGAATCTGCTGGTAAAGAAATAGGATTTGTCCTCAAACCGATGAACTGTCCTTTTCATATTCAAATCTATAAAAGTGATTTGAGATCCTATCGGGAATTGCCGATGCGTTTGGCAGAATTCGGTACAGTTTATCGTTACGAACAATCGGGAGAATTGGGGGGGTTAACTAGAGTTCGCGGTTTTACCGTGGATGATTCCCATTTGTTTGTCACTCCCGAACAATTAGACAAGGAATTTTTAAGCGTTGTTGATTTAATTTTGACGGTGTTTAAGAGTTTACAATTAAAGAATTTTAAGGCGCGATTGAGTTTTCGTGACCCCGAATCGGATAAGTATATCGGTTCCGATGAAGCTTGGGAAAAGGCACAATCAGCGATTAGAAAAGCGGTGCAAACTTTGGGGATGGATTATTTTGAAGCCCCCGGAGAAGCGGCTTTTTATGGTCCCAAATTAGACTTTATTTTCCAAGATGCCCTCGAAAGAGAATGGCAGTTAGGAACGGTACAGGTAGATTATAATTTACCCGAACGTTTTGAACTAGAATACGTTGCCGAAGATGGTAATCGTAAACGTCCGGTGATGATTCATCGCGCACCCTTTGGTTCTTTGGAACGTTTAATCGGTATTTTAATCGAAGAATACGCAGGGGATTTTCCTCTTTGGTTAGCTCCTGTCCAGATACGATTATTACCGGTTAGTGATAGTCAATTGGATTACGCTAAAGAGGTGACAGCGAAAATGCAATTGTTAGGAATTCGCGCCGAAACCGATACCAGTGGCGAACGTTTGGGTAAAATGATTCGCAATGCTGAAACCGCAAAAATCCCCGTGATGGCAGTGGTGGGGGCCAAAGAAATGGAAAGTAATAGTTTAAGTATTCGCACCCGTGCCACGGGCGATTTAGGAGTAATTAGCGTCGAGGAAGTGGTGGCAAAATTAGAAACTGCCATCCAAAATCACGGTAATTTTTAAGCGTTTGCTCATCTAATTCTATGGGGCAGAAAATATTTCTGTCCCAGTATTTTTTATCAAGCGAGGAGATTTTTCCTGATTACCCTTTAGGTATCATCATCTTTTTGAAAGGGATTTTCCCCAATGCCTAGGCCTTTTTTGCTCTGTTTTAAGTCTTTCCAGAGAGCTTTAATTTTTTGATAGGCTTCTAGAGAACTGATTTTGCCCCCCGTTTCCAGATTACAAATAAAACTGACTTTTTGGGCAAATTCCTGTAAATTGGCGTTAAATAGCAAGTTTTCTGGCTTAAATTCTCCATAGTAGGGGGCGCGAGGATAGAGAAAATCCTCCTTGCGGCGATCGGGGAGATTCGGGTTATCATCGTTAGGAGGATTCTGGTTCATAGGGCGATGGCGGGTAATTTTGCGGAATTTCTTTAGATTTTTCGGTAATGGGAATGGGAGATAATATCAGTTGTTGGCTATCATTGGGGATTTAAGTAAAAACTGGGCTGATTCGCCAAAAGTTTACCCCTGGGATCGTGACACTTTTTGGTTATAGGTTAAGATTCGGTCGCAAAATGTTGGCAGTTATCTTTAAGCAGCAATTATACATTATTTTTTTTCAACGATCATCTCCCCGATGATATAAATTTTTTGTCTAGGTTGATCGCCAAAATTTGCTGCTGCCGCTATCTGATTAACCATCGATTTTCGTTTATCAATGCCGAGGATGATAACTATGGAAAAACTCTATGAAGGTAAGGCCAAAATTCTCTATCAAACCGAGGATCCTGATATTCTCCTAACTTATTACAAAGACGATGCCACCGCTTTTAATGCCCAAAAACGCGGGCAAATTGTCGGCAAAGGAGAAATTAACTGTACTGTCTCCACTGCCCTATTTCAATGGTTAGAATCCCTAGGAATACCTACCCATTATATCGATCGCCCTAGTTCTAGGGAAATGCGTGTCAAGGCGATTAAAATTATCCCTTTGGAGGTAGTAGTCAGAAATATCGCCGCCGGGAGTTTGTGCAAGCAAACGGGATTAAAGGAGGGGAAAGTTTTACCTTTTCCTCTTGTAGAATTTTATCTCAAGGATGATGCTTTAGGCGATCCTTTGTTAACAACCGATCGCATAAAAGTGATCGATATTGCCAGCGAGGAGCAAGTCAATCAGTTACGAGATTTAGCCCTGCAAATCAATCAATATCTGCAAGAATTTTTCGATAAGTGCCAGATTATTCTCGTCGATTTCAAGTTAGAATTTGGAGTTGATAAAACGGGCAAAATTTATCTAGGTGATGAAATTAGCCCCGATACCTGTCGTCTCTGGGATAAAACCCAAGAGGATGCCCAAGCGCGCATTCTCGATAAGGATCGTTTTCGTCGCGATTTAGGAGATGTGGAAACTGCCTATCAACAAGTACAAGCAAGAGTTTTACAACAGATAGAGAGTTTATAACTGTGGGGTGTGTTAGCGAGCGCGTAACGCACCTTAATTGAGATTAGCAATTTAATAATTTATGTCAAGAAGAATTATCGGGTTAACAGGGGGAATAGCCTGTGGTAAATCCACGGTTTCCAATTATTTAGAAAATATCTACAAAATTCCTGTCCTTGATGCGGATATTTATGCCCGGGAAGCAGTGGAAAAAGGTTCGGCAATTTTAGAGAGAATTTTTCAGCGTTATGGCAGAAAAGTTAAAACTGAGGATAATTCCCTTAATCGCCAACAGTTAGGAGAGATTATTTTTAATAATCCCGAGGAAAAAATCTGGTTAGAAAGTCAGATTCATCCCTACGTTAGAGAATGTTTTAAGCGGCATTTAGAGCAGTTAGAAGCCCCGATAGTTGTTTTTTCTGTTCCTTTATTATTGGAAGCCAAATTAACCCATTTAGTCACAGAGATTTGGGTGGTTTCCTGCGGTTTTGAGCAACAAATTGAACGCTTAATGACTAGGAATAACTTAAGCAGAGAACAAGCGATCGCTCGGATTAATAATCAAATGCCTTTAGCCGAAAAAATTGCCTTAGCTGATATTGTTTTGGACAATTCCGGGGATTTAGAAGCTTTATATACCCAGATCGATCGAGCTATAAGTAGCTGGTTAGAATTAAATTGAAGATAGATTTTGGGTTCGATCCCCCCTTAATCCCCCCTTGATAAGGGGGTGCCGATCCCCCCTGCCCCCCTTGATAAGGGGGGTGCCGATAGGCGGGGGGATCCCCCTTGATAAGGGGGGAAACTGATAGTTTTTAACACCTAACTACTTACAATAGGGATTAATTTTAAAACAACCAGGCAAATTTTCCCACCCCGAATTTTACATAGAGAATAATTGCCAAAACCAATAAAAATAGAAAGCCAATAATTAATAAATAGTCTTTATTGGTTAAGATTGATTCCTGTAAAAATGTGCGATCAGGATCACCAGAGAAAGCTTTAGCTTGTAGAACTACCTCTAATTTTTGCGATTTAGCCATAGCGTTTAAAATTAAAGGTACAGCGATAGAAGCGTAAATTTTTCCTTTTTGTAACCAACCCATTTTTTCTATTGCTAATCCTCGTAATCTTTGAGCAGAAATAATCGATCGGGATTCTTCTACTAGGAGAGGAAATAAGCGCAGGGTAGAGGAAAAAATAAAGACTATTTTGTAAGGAATTCTGGCTTTAGTTAAACTCACCATCATCTGATTTATATCAGTGGTAAAAATAGCGAGGGGAATAATTAAAACCATGGTGAGAGTTTTAAAGATCACATTTAAACCGTAGAGGGTTCCCTCGACAGTCATTTGAGTAGAACCGACAGTTAATAAGGGAGTTAATTCAGTTTTTCCCGTTAAAGCTTTTACCTGTTCTACATTAAAAAATCCCATGGTAATTAATAAGAATAGATAAAAAGGAGCCATGAATTTTAAAATGGTGAGGAGATAAGACCATTTTACCCCAGCCCAGAGACAAGCTAAAGCGACAATAAGAGTTAGCAAACCGCCAGCGAGGGGACTTTCCCAAGTAAAAGCGATGAGAGTAACCACGATCATCATGGTTAATTTTGTCCGAAAATCTAGGCGAGTAAAAGGAGAATCTCGATCGACGGTTTGCCAGTTAAATGATTGCATAATCAAGAAAAAAGTTAGTAAGTAGCTAGGTGTTAAAAACTGTCAGATGCCCCCCTTATTAAGGGGGGATTAAGGGGGGATCGGCACACCCCTTATTAAGGGGGGATTAAGGGGGGATATATCTTCAATTTAATTATAACTTTAAGGGAATGAGTTAATTACCCATCCCCATCAATTCCCTAGGAAGGGTTAGCAATTCTGTTCATTTGCTCTTGAATTTCGGGGTTATAAATCTGGAGATAATTCCAATAATTACCAAACACCGATTCTATATAACCCTTAGTTTCTCTAAAGGGAATATTCTCAACAAATTCATCGTGATCGCTAAAATCGAAACGTTGTTTCCATTTGGAAACTGCCCCAGGTCCGGCGTTATAACTAGCCACGGCAAAAAGTGAATTTCCGGCGAATTTATCGTGGGTATAATCGAGATACCATGTCCCCATCATAATGTTATCTTCGGGATTAGTTAAAGAATAACTTTTATTGCCAGTATTACCCGCGATATATTTACCCGTATCGGGCATAATTTGCATTAATCCCACTGCCCCCACAGGAGAACGAATTTCTTTTTCAAAGCGGGATTCTTGCCGGATTAAAGCCGTCACTAGCAGGGGATTTAATTGTCTATCTTTTGACCATTGCAGGATGGTATCGTAGTAGGGGAAAGGGAATAAAGCGTGCCAGTATTTATCATTTTGTCGCAGGAGTTTCCAGGCTTTCTTTTCCTCCGGGGTATCTCTTTCTCGCAAGCGCCAAATCAGGTTAATTCCTTCTAAATTTTGATTGCGAGAGAGTTTATATAAACCGAGGTTAAATTGTTCGTCAACGGTTAAATTCCAAGGATCGACAATTTCTGCTTGCCAGAGATTCCAAGCGTCCGTATCTTCACCAATTCGATATAATTCCTTGAAAGCTTCCGAACCAGCGGGGGGATCGTTACGAGTGGCGGGTTTGACGGTGGTAGGGTTATAGGAGCGGACAGTGGTAAAATCCCCCACGTCCCAACCTAATAAAACCGCCGAGCGCCAAGCATAATAGGAATGGGGATGACGAGAAATAGTGTAGGTAAAAGCTTGTTTTGCTTCTTGGTTTTTTCCTAGTTTTTGCGCCCATTTTCCCACCCAAAAGGCTGCTTTCGGGGCAATTTGACTATCGGAATTATTAACCGCAATTGGCTGCGCCCACTGCCACGCCTTGGCGTAATCACCGGATTTAGCGGCTCTTTGGGCCATTAACCAGCGATAATCGGCGGCTTCGTCGGATTTTGGGTATTTATTTAATAAAGTCTGCCATGTTTGACTAGCGGCCTGGGCATTAGTTGAGTTGAGTAATTTGGCTTTCGCTTCCAAAGCTTCCGGGGCGCGATCGGGAAATTGCTTGACAATGCGATCGAGATATGCTATAGCATCGCGGTTAGGAGAAATTTGGGCGAGTCGCAGTAATCCTAAACCGGTTTCTGGGGCCTGGGGATAGGTTTTAATTAATTTTTGGTAAGCGGTGCGAGCTTCTGGCAGTTTTTTGGCAATTTGTAGCCCGCGGGCGTAACGATAGGCTTGTTCGGGGCTAGGAGTGGCTTTAGCGTAGGCTTTATAGGCTTTTTCGTACAATCCCGACTGCCAATAACCCGCCCCAATCATTGCCCAATCCGCCGGAGTTAACTGCTCGGCGTAGTCTTTCACCAAACGATCGCGGGCTTGATTGAGGGTAGGATCAAAAGGATTAGCCTTGGCTAACTGCAACCATAAGGGAAATTGATCGGGATTTTCTTGAAGACGTTGGCGAATTAAAGCCAAAGTACGCGGGTGTCGGGGGTATTCCTTGAGCAATTTTTCATGATAACTGGGGTCGTATTTGCCCAAAGAGTAGTAAGCTTCCGCCACTACGGGCGATTGGGGATAGGTTTCCAGTAATTTTTGCCAAATTTCTCGCGCTTTTTCACTATCGTTGCTTAATTCGTGGGCGCGTCCCTGTTTGAGGAGAATCTGGGGAGCGAGGACAGGATATTGTTTTTCTAAGCCTTCTAATTGTTTTAAAGCCGGACCTCCTTCATATTTTCTCAATAAATCCATGGCCAGGAGATAGCGGGCGCGACTACGATCTAAAGAGGGTGCGTTGGCATCGGCAACATCTTTTAACTTGACATCTCGCTCGGTTTGTGGTAAAGAAGCGCTATCAACCACGGCAGAGGGTTGGTTAGGATCTTGGCTAGGAAGCGACGCACTATTGCGATCGAGCCAAGCGAGAATTTTCGGGTGAAAGAGAAAGAGACTGGTGAGAGTAAAAAGCGCAACCCCAGAACCTAGTCCAAGAATGAGCGGGGTGTGAGGGGGGAATTTCTTAAACATTACCTTATTCAAGACAGTAACTCAACATACATTATCAATGATCGTGGTGACAGGTTGTTTGTTTCAATCAGGTTGGGGAAGTGGGGTGTGGGGTGTGGGGTGTGGGGTGTGGGGTGTAGGGTGTGGGGTGTGGGGTGTAGGGTGTGGGGTGATGGGGTGATGGGGTGTGGGGTGTGGGGTGTGGGGTGTGGGGTGTGGGGAGAATAAATAAAAATAATCTCCTGTCTCCTATCTCCTGTCTCCTATCTCCTATCTCCTGACTCCTATCTCCTATCTCCTGACTCCTGTCTCCTGTCTCCTATCTCCTGTCTCCTGTCTCCTGTCTCCTGTCTCCTGTCTCCTGTCTCCTGTCTCCTGTCTCCTATCTCCTGTCTCCTGTCTCCTGTCTCCTGTCTCCTGACTCCTGATCACTGATCACTGAGATATGGTACGCTAAACAGGATTTAAGTATTATTAATGATTGCTATGAAACAAGGCGGCGTGACGGTTTGGTTAACGGGATTGAGTGGTGCGGGGAAAAGCACGATTACCGAGGCATTACAGGCAAAATTAATCGCTGAAGGTTATTCCATTGAAGTTCTCGATGGCGATGTAGTACGGACGAACCTCACCAAAGGTTTAGGATTTAGTAAAGAGGATCGCGATGAAAATATCCGTCGCATTGGTTTTGTGTCTAATTTGCTCACCCGTCACGGTGTGATTGTCCTAGTTTCGGCTATTTCTCCCTATCGTGAGATTCGCGAGGAAGTACGGCAAAAAATTGGCAGTTTTGTCGAAGTTTTCGTGAATGCTCCCTTAAATGTCTGTGAGGCGCGCGATGTGAAAGGATTATATAAAAGAGCGCGTGCTGGCGAAATCAAGTCTTTTACGGGAATTGATGATCCCTATGAACCACCTTTTAACCCGGAAGTGGAATGCCGCACCGATTTAGAGACTTTAGAGGAAAGTGTCGCCAAAGTCTGGAACAAATTGACGGAATTAGGCTACATTCATCAAGCTGTGGCGGTTTAATCGCAGCATAACTTTGTCTTGTTGGAAAACATCGTAGGGACGTGGACTACAAACGTCTCTACATCCTGATTAACCCCTTAAGCAAATTTGTTAGTCAATCTCCTTTTCTTCAGTACCTAAGCAAAGTTAATTATACCTCTTAGTCAACCTCTGGTTAAAGTGCAAGAGTGTCTAAACAGTAATCAGTGATCAGTAAACAGTAAACAGTAAACAGTAAACAGTAATCAGTGATCAGTAAACAGTAAACAGTAAACAGTAAACAGTAAACAGTAAACAGTAAACAGTAAACAGTAAACAGTAAACAGTAAACAGTAAACAGTAAACAGTAAACAGTAAACAGTAAACAGTAAACAGTAAACAGTAAACAG
>NZ_JAPZRB010000214.1:0-36341 GCF_027531105.1 Microcystis sp. LE18-22.4A | reverse complement strand
TGTGCTGAGTTAGTCGTGCAAGCTTTGGCCGCTTTACCCGACACTTCCACCTGTTGCGCATTAGTTTTTCGGTGGGATGCTTACACGCGATTGTTCATATTTTTGTACTAATTTAAGAGTCACTGATAATTGCTGATTGTTGGTATTTCTGCAAGTGTGGGATGCACCCTTATTCAGGAGATTATTTTATTTATTCTCCCCACACCCCACACCCCACACCCCACACCCCACTTCCCCACTTCCCCATTCCCCCATCTCCCTATCTCCCCACTTCCCCACTTCCCACTTCCCAATTCATAATTCATAATTTAACCTTTGACTGACCCCGGCAATAGCAGCCAAGAGAAACCAAACAATAGTATTAATCTTGACATCGGAGAGGGTGACATCGACGAGATTAAATAAAACGCAAGCACCAAAGGCCACCAGATAGGTAAAGATAATTAACTCCCCCCCGGCTTTTTGTTGTCGTAAAAAGATTAATAAACGCACCCCTTGGGCATAAATCCAACCCACCCAAACAGACAATAAAATTAAGCCGATAATTCCCGTTTCTGCCATTAACATCAAATATAAATTATGGGGATGACCTAACCACAATCCCTGACTTTTTTCGTAGAGAGGTGTAAAACTGCGTAATCCCCAACCGAATAGGGGTCTTTCTTGGGTCATTTCTAGAGTAAAACGCCATTGGGTTGCTCTGAGAGTAGCTAGAGGGCGATTGGGGAACATTTCATCGGATAATCGCGCCCAAATCGCCCTAGGAACCAAAAAACGCAGACTATCCCTGAAAGGATTTGGTCCCCAAGAAGCAAGGGAAATCACCCCTCCCAAGAGGACAAAACCAGCGACTAAGGCATTCCAACCCAGATAAAGGGCGAAAATTAGGCAACCTAAAAAGGCTAAGGCCCAAGCATTGCGAGAATTGCTTAAAAATAGCCCTACACTGTCGATCAATATGGTTGAAGTTAAAAACCCGACTTTGAGATTTAAATTCCGATTTCTTTGTCGGTGCCACTGCCGCAAAGTTAGAATTAATAAACCGATCGCTAAAATCAGAGTTATTAATAAATAAGCCCCCAAAAGATTAGCATACATAAAAACCGAAGACATCCGCCCGTCCGGTTCACCCCCCGCCCCGTAGGGCCAGGTAAAAATCCCTTTTAATGCTTCCGGTTTTTGCCAACCGAGAAAAATTTGTCCCCATCCCATCACCACTACCCAAACCGACGGAATAACCATCACCCAAGCTAGTTGACGCAATTGAGAGGGTTTTTTAATTAATTGCCGAATATTGCTAAAAAAGAAGAAAAAGGGCAGGAAATTTCCTAAACCAATCCAAGCATCCCCCGGAGTTGGGGAAAGACTGGCACTAATCATTAACCAAAGAGTGACGATACCGAGACCTTGATTGAGATGTGACTGGATAATTGCCCGAAAATTGCCGGTAAAAACCCTAATTAACACGATAATAATGCCGATACCCGCTAACTCCGGCAGCATCATGGCGATAAAAACTGAAAAAAGTATTAAATTCCACTCCCACCCTTGACAAAAAATCTTTTTCATGCTATGCAGGTTGCCAACAATCGTCACGGGTCAGACGAATTTGGGCGATGGCAAAAATAGTCGGGATAATCCGGCCGTAATCGGTGGCGATCGCCTTCCAACCGAGATCAGCAATAAACCAACCCCATAAAGCCGGTCCTACCAAACTTAACACGGTTCTGACGGCTCCGTACCGGGCCGCCGCCCTAGTCATGCCCTGTTTAGCCGTTTGTAGGGCTAATTGATTAGCAATTGCCCCACCCTGGACTAGGGCAGTTTTTGCCCCTTGATAGCGGGCAAAATGAAGAGCGAACTGCCCGGCGATATGTTTGAGCAGAATCGGTTTCAGGATAGAATTAACGGCGATGACGCTACTGCCTTTGAGGACTATATCGAGGGGATTGTGTTGTAGGTGAACCGGTAAGGGTTGGGGAGTGTGGGAATCCGCGAGTGCCTTTTGAATTTGAATCGAGAGGGATTTTTGTTCCGATGGGGGGAGACGTTTCCAAGCTTTGTTAACGAGGTGAAGATAGATTTCCGCTTCAATTTCCGTTGTCGGCATTTTTTGGGAGTAGGGAACCTTGAGGAAATGACAGACACGGACGAGAATTTGACGATAACTAACTTTTTCCGTTTGACCTTTTAACACTGTCACACCATCGGCAGCCAAATAACGAAAACGATCCTCGACGCTATCTAACCAACTATCCCAATCTTGACTTTGAACGGCGATTGCGTCTGGCGCTCGTAGATAATCGAGAGGGTTAAAACGACGGCAAAAGAGGATGTTAGTGATTTGCTGTAGTTCCTCCTCGGTGGCTAACTCCAAAGCTGTGCGTAGTTCGTCCAATGTGGTTTCTCCTCCTCAGCCCCAATAATCAAATCAGTTTCGCTAGTGCTGATTACTACTAATATTAACTCAAGGGTTCACAGGATTAGGAAGGCTAGTGACAAATTTTTCGATTAAGGTTGGGATCATTGGCGCGGGTTTAGCCGGGTTAACCTGCGCTCGTCAGTTGTGCGATCGAGGTTATACTGTTAAGCTATTTGATAAGTCTAGAGGCATTGGTGGTCGTTTAGCCACGCGACGGGTTAATCGAGCCAATCAAGAGATGGCTGTGGATCATGGCTTGCCTTTTTTGACTATTCAGGGCGAAAAAACGGCGGCTTTAATTGATAATCTCCTGAGAGAGAATCTAGTTACTTCTTGGTTTGATTCTAGCTATGTTGCTCCTTCTGGCATCAATAGCGTGGCGAAATTTTTAGCTAAAGGTTTAGAAATTGAACGAGATTTTCTGGTTACTCGTCTGGAAAATCGTCAAGAAAAATGGGTTTTAAACAATAACGGTCAAATTCGGGGAGAGTTTTCGGCGATTGTCCTAGCTATTCCCGCCCCGCAAGCAGCGTTATTGTTAGAAAACTCTCCCATAACTACTATGCCAGAATTGCGATCGATCGTTTATGATCCCTGTTTAACGGTAATGGCGGGTTATGGCGATTCTTTACCCGCAGTTGCTCCCTCCACCGATATCGCTTGGTTAGGACTTGATAGCAGTAAACGGCAATCATCCCCTGATTATGTCTTTGTTGTGCATAGTAGTGGAGATTTTGCGGTTAAATATCTCGATAGCGAGGATTTAGAAGCAGTTAAGCTAGATTTGCTCTCTCGTGCTTCTTTGCCTCTCCCCGATTGGTCTCAGCTGCACCGTTGGCGTTATGCTTTAGTCCGTCAGGGTTTAGCTGTACCCTGTTTAAGTGTTAATAGTCCTTTACCTCTAGTTGCCTGTGGTGATTGGTGTCAAGGGGGAGATTTATCGAGAAATTCTTCCCTAGAAACGGCCTTAACTTCTGGGATAGCGGCGGCTAATCAAGTTCAGCAGCTACTCTCTTAAGAATCTAGAGACAGGTTTAAATTCTTAGGTTAAGGTTGGGTTAACAAAAGTTTAAATATATAATAATGTAGATATCCTATACTGGGGGGTCGGTAACAATGGAAAAATTCAATTCTAAAGATAACTTTCTCTACCCTAAAACCAGCTACAGGGGTTTATTCACGCCACAAAATTTAGTTTTTAACGCTAATTTGCAGGAATTCGCCCTGAGAGTCTCTTTTATCGCTGGTTTACACAGTGGGGGAAAGCTTACCTCCACGGAAGCTTACGAGAAAATTAACCAGCTTTGGCAAGAGTTGAATACCAGTCAAAAATTCCTACTAGCTAATCATTTTGAGGATCACGGAGATTGAGAGATGGGGGTTTTTCAGTGATCAGTAAACAGTAAACAGTAATCAGTATCTAAAGTGGCACATTAACAAAAGTGGGTCAAGTAGTTCTTAGTCAAGTCAGAGCTTTCTGGCCATAGCTGGCTTTCATCTTCTAGATAAAAATGTTATCAAAAGACAAAAGCGGGTAATTCTGCCGCTACAATATGATAGCGAGTTGTCAAGAGAACAGTAAAAGAACTGCCAATTGGATCTAGATGCCTCAATATACTACTAAACAAGCAACGGAAAACCCTGTTGTGTCCGACCAGTCCGCCAAGAATCCCTTTTCACTATTTGGTCAATTTTGGGAAAGCCTAAAAATTGTGGCTCAACCCTATTGGTATCCAACGGAGTTAAATGGACGCGCCTTTGGAGATGTGATCATTTCTTGGGGGATGTCAGCTTTGATCCTTTTAAGTATCTTGGCAACGGTGGGGGTAGAAGCTTTTAGTAGCTACTGGAATCGTTATGTACTCGACATTATTATTGAAGATAGAGATCTTTCTAAATATCTCAATACGCTGTGGTTATCCAGTTTGTTGATTATATTAACAACGGGGTTATTTGCTTTTTCTCAATTTATTCGTCGCAAAGTAGCCTTAGATTGGTATAAGTGGTTAACCAAACAAACCGTTAAAAAGTATCTCAATTATCGCGCTTATTATAACATTGATTTTACCTCAGCTTTAAAAAATCCCGATCAAAGATTATCTCAAGAAATTGAACCAATTACGACCATGACCCTAAGGTTGTTAATCACCTTCATGGAAAAAGGGTTACAAATGATTACTTTTGCGATTATTCTTTGGACAATTTCTCGGCAAATTGCGGTTTATCTAATAATTTATACGATCGCAGGAAATTTCATAGCAATTTATCTAACTCAAGAATTAAACAAGATTAATCAATCTGAGCTTAATAATAAAGCTGATTATAATTATGCTTTAACCCATGTGCGTAACCACGCCGAATCCATTGCTTTTTTTCAGGGAGAAGAGCAGGAAGAAAAAATCATTGAAGGCCGTTTTGAACGGGTTATTCAAAGCTCGGAAAAACTGATAAATTGGGAACGGTTTAATAATCTTTTTAATCGAGGTTATCAGTCAGCGATTAGTGTATTTTCAATGTTTATTTTGACCCCGATGTTTATTAAAAATGAAATCGATTATGGGGAAATAAGTCAAGCGAGTTTATGCTGTTTCCTTTTTTCTAATGCCTTGGGACAATTAATTACTGAATGGGGAACATCGGGTAAAGTTTCAAGTTATATTGAACGGTTAGCTACCTTGACAGATGCCTTAAAAGTTGCCAGTGAAGAGCCGAAAAACTTAAGTCGTATTACCACCCTGGAAGATAATCGTCTAGCTTTTGAAAATTTTACCCTACAAACTCCCGATTATGAAAAGGTAATTGTGGAGAATTTATCGGTTTCTGTCCCTTTGGGAGAAAGCCTACTCATTATTGGCCCCAGTGGTCGAGGAAAAAGTTCCTTGTTACGAGCAATCGCCGGTTTATGGAAAGCAGGTAGCGGCCGTTTAGTGCGTCCTCCTTTAGCTAAAATGTTATTTTTACCCCAACGTCCTTATATTATCCTTGGCACTTTACGGCAGCAATTACTTTATCCCCATACCAATGAGCAGGTGAGCGATGAAGAATTAGAAAATATCTTAAAAAAAGTCAACCTGCAACATTTATTAACTGACAAAAATACCTTAGATAAACAAGTCAATTGGGAACAGATTTTATCCCTCGGAGAACAGCAAAGACTAGCTTTTGCTCGACTATTAATCACTAAACCCACTTTTACTATCTTAGATGAAGCAACTAGCGCTTTAGATTTGGCCAATGAAGCCAGCTTATATCAGCAATTACAGGAAAGTGAAACCACTTTTATTAGTGTTGGTCATCGGGAAAGTTTATTTAATTATCATCGATGGGTCTTAGAGTTAACAGAAAATTCCCATTGGCAGCTGTCAACTGTAGAAGATTATCAGCGCAAAAAAGTGAATAACCTAGTGATGATGTCAAAAAAATCAGAAAATTTTTCGGCGGTAAAAATAGAGACTTTGTCTGAGGTTAAAACTGAGCATGATGCGGAAATTGCAGGAGTTTCTGAAATAGCCGAAGGTTTGTCCCATCAACAAATGCAGTCTCTAACTGATTATTCTTTAAGTAACGTCCGGAGTCGTGCCAGTTTAGGTAAAATCATTACTGCCAAAGATGGTTTTAATTATCGTTACGATAAAGACCCAAAAACCTTAAAATGGGTGAGAATATAGCTAATGGGGTGACAAACAGATTGAAAGTGAGACAGGGTGTGAGGTGTGGGGGGTAGGGTGTAGGGGGTAGGGAAAATTTTTCAGACTTCCCCCTCTCAGGAGAACTAGAGAATGAGGTTTTTACTGGGTAAGTTGATTAACAAGCTACTAACTGATAACTGATAACTGATAACTGATAACTGGTATAGGAGTTTTATCAAATGAAAGCACTGGAAAAACTGGTGACGGAACGATTATATTTAGTCCCCTTCAAGCTTGAACTTCTCAAGGCCGCAATTATAGGTATCGATGAATTAGCAACAATTTTGGGGGTAAAAGTTGCAGCTGAATGGGCCGAACAAGAGTTGATTCAAGCTTTCCCTGATATTGCGAATATTTTGCTGCAATTCCCCTTACAAAATGAATGGGGATGGGGTAGTTTAATTATTCATCAAACAGAAAATACCCTTATTGGTCATGTGATGATCAAAATTATTCCTGATGTCACAGGTTTACCCACAGATGCTGTAGAAATTGGCTATCAAGTAGCGCCGTTATATCGACGACAAGGCTACGCATCCGAGGCGACAAAAGCAATGATGGACTGGACACTTTCTCAACCTGGTATGCAAACAGTGACCGCTGGCTGCGCTCCCGATAATATAGCTTCAAAGCGAGTTTTAGAAAAAATCGGCATGAATCTGATAGAAGCACGAGAGAAAGTCTTGGTCTGGAAATTAAGTAGGGTTTGCTGAAAAAGTTTGTTGGTGGGGTTAGGAGCCAGTTATCAGTTATCAGTTATCAGTTATCAGTTATCAGTTATCAGTTATCAGTTATCAGTTATCAGTTCACTGAGAAAACTCCCCACTTCCCCACTTCCCACACCCTACACCCCACACCCCACACCCCACACCCCACACCCAACACCCCACACCCTACACCCTCTTTCAAGTCAGTAGTCGGGGGGGAAATCTGGAGTCAGAGCCTCGTCGATGCGATAAAATACTCTGGCTCTGTATTTGTTGGTTTATGAGTTAACTAGGATTTCAGCGATCGCCTGGGAGATGGGAAAATAAGGAGGATAAAGTTCTAGCCAGAAAAACTCGCCAACGGGATTAATTTCTAAAAAGATATAACGTTCATCTGGTGTGACAATCATATCAATTGCACCATAATTAAGACCGAAATATTTCATTAATTCAAGTAGTTGCTTTTCAATAGTTTTCGGTAAATCGTAGGGTTGCCATTGTTGATGGAGCGCTCTTCCCTCTTTTCGCCAATCGTAGATAGCGCCGTCTAATTGTTGGGAATTAATCGCCGCCGTAAATATTTGTTCACCGACGATAGTGATGCGTAATTCCAAAGCTTTAGGAATGTTTTCCTGAAAAGTCATGGGACAAAATTGCAAACCTTCCAAATTATCTAGGTCTTCCTTTGTAACAGGACTGGTAAAAACAACCATTTCCTCTTGCTTGTCTCCATAAATAGCAAATTGAGAAAGCATTTTAGTCACAATTCCCGTCGCTTCAAACTCCTGAGCAAATTGCTTGACAGCTTCAGGATTATTAGAAGTTAAAGTCCCAGGAATTAATAAACCTAATTGTTGCGCTACTTGTAACTGCAATTGTTTATGATTGGCATGATCTACCTTAGCAATTGGATCAAGATGAAAACCAGATAAACTAGCAATCATTCCTCGAATACTTAACCGACATTCCTTAAGAGAAGCTTCGCGAAATTGACTATCCATCCCATCGGGTAATTTTAGTCCGTATCTCATGCGTCGATACCAGACAGAAGAAACTTCTTTTAGCTCTAGTTTTTGTTCTCCATCGGTAATAATTCCGCCTTTTTGACCGCCTGAGTAAAGATCAACTTTCACCTCTGTAGGGAAGCGATCAGTATCAAAACGGAAGGCTTTTTTACCCATGGCTTCTATGGCTTTGATTACCAGGGGAATACTTTCATTATCGCGGCTAAAAGTAACAATTAAAACGGTCATAGATTTCCTTAGAAAACTTAGGATTAACACTTTTTTCAGCGCCAGCTTTGCCGATCAACCGAAGACTAAAAAATCAGCGATCGCATGAGAAATAGGTAAATCTAAATCCCGTTCTAACATTCCCCACTCACCACCCGGATTAACTTCTAAAAAAACGTATTCTCCCCCTGGAGTTAAGATAAAATCAAACGCCCCAAAATTCAACCCTAAATTAGCCATAAAAATCTGAAGTTGCTGCAATAGTGAATCGGGTAAAGTATGATGTTGCCAAGCACCAGGATCAATACCCGGTCTTCGCCAATCTACGGCAGAATTATTATACTGAGAAGATTCTAAAGCTCCCACAAATGTCTGTCCATTAACCACGACAACTCTCAATTCTAATTGTTTGGGAATTTCCGCTTGAAAAACCATAGGACAATAGCGTAAAGATTCCGCTTCCTCAAGGTCTTCTGCTTTCACCCTACTGGTATAAAGAAAAAATTCCGGCGACTCCATACTGCGGGCGATCGCAGTTAACAATTTACTCACCATTCTTCCCTGAACCTGGGAAAAAAACTCCCGGGCAGCATCAGGATTATTGGTCACTAAAGTGGGGGGAATAATTAAGCCAACTTCTGAGGCCAAACGAAGTTGTAATAACTTATTTTTAGCCTTCTCAATTTGCGCTAAATTATCTAACCAACGCGCTGACCTTAAACTATCCCAAAAACCAGCCAAAGTCGTCTGGGATTCTCGCACACAAACCTCCCGAAACTGAGGATCTAAATCCCCTGTTAGTTCAGGCTGCCAAATACGTCTTGTCCAAACAGATTGCACCTGTTGACTATCAATAGATTGATGGTTATAGGTTAATTGATAAAAACTTTTTTTCCCATTAAATTGGGCTGCTAATTGAACCTCTAAGGGAAATTTATCGGTATCTAAGCGAAAAGGTGTGGCTCCTTTTTTTTCTATCGCCTCAGCCACGCGGTCAATCGTGAAAAAATCGCCGCTATGGGTCAACAATAAAACAACTTTAGGCGATTCTTTCATGTCAATTGCAAATCCCTATATTTTAACCCATTTTAAGGCTTTTGGGCGGATATTTATCGAGAAGAATCTCAATAAAAGGCGGAAAAAATTGCTGCTTTTGCTTAACTAATTGCAGTATTTGTTTTTTTCTTGAGTAATTACTAAAGTTACTTTACAGCACTTCTCAGGATCTCAACGTGCAGTTTTTTTGGCTGCGAGCCTTGCTTAGTGGAGCTTTTAGCTTTTTGTCTGTACGGTGTAATCAAGAAAAGTGCTGTAATTACTCAAGTGATCTGAGTTTAATACTCTTCCCAGTCAGAAGGGTATTTAAAGGTGCCCCCGTAGGTAGGCTCAGGGGAAGGAGACTTGATGGAAGATTCCTCTTTGCTTACGGACAAGAAACGAGCAAAGAAAGGAAGTGCTTTACCTTGTTGATCGTTGGGATATGCCATAGTTATTCCTCTGGTAATTTCGAGTGAATAGGTTTAATCACTCAGATAAAAACAACAACCTGTACTAACCCTTGAAAGCTTTGCTGTGCATGGCTTTCAGAATTGGGATTGTGCAAATAATTTGCTTTTATTTGGGTGATGGGAAACATCATAAGCACTAATCTGGCCAATGTCAAGCACTTAAGAACAATTTCTGCTAAATCCGACATTCAGCATATCTTCATATACTTGTATATGTTTTTACATTCCCCAAGATGTTTTAACGAAAAACCTTGATTGTAGAAACTACTATTGAGAACATTTTCAATAATTGATTTTTTCTGAGAAAAAAATTTACAATTCTTCACCTTGATCAAAATCCATCATTGTAGTTATAATTCTTACTGGCAAGGGTTTGGAAGGAATATATTAGTAAAAATCATCAATTGAATGTTAAGAAGTGCGGAAAGTGGGATTTAATACTCCACACTTAAAACTCAAATCTGATAACTGATCACTGATAACTGATCACTGATAACTGATATCTGTACAACTACTTAGTACAAACGCTTACGGGGGCGATAATTAGCCACGGATTCCACTAAACCCAAGGCAATAAAATTGGTTAATAAAGATGAACGTCCATAACTTAACCAGGGTAAAGGAATCCCTGTAATCGGGGCTAATCCCACGGTCATGCTAATATTAAGAATTGCCTGAAAAGCGATCATTGAGAGAACACCGATCGCTATTAAAGAACCGAAGTTTTCTTTAGCAGTATTAGCAATAACTAACAAACGCCAACAGATTAACCAGAAAGCTATTAAAACTAGAATACTGCCGACAAAACCGAATTCTTCCCCGACTACGGAGAAGATAAAATCGGTGTGTTGTTCGGGAATAAAATTTAATTGGGTTTGGGTGCCTTGGTGTAATCCCCGTCCCAATAATTCTCCCGATCCGATGGCAATGCGGGATTGAATTAATTGATAACCTCCCCCCAAAGGATTCTTTTCTGGGTGAAGAAATAGGGTTAAACGATCTTTTTGATATTCTTTTAATAAACCCCAAAAAACCTCGCCTAATTTACCCACTGCCAGATTAGTTGCCACCACGATGAAAGTAGATAAAAAACGGTAGGGAAGGGTAAACCAAGCAAGCACAGCGATGATAATTGCTAAAACAATCCAAGCAGGAAAAAGTAAATTAAACAGAAAAACCGATGCGAGGGGAGATAAGAGGATAATCATCCAAGGCAGTTTCGCATTAGCCCAGTAAATCATGCCTAGGGTAATTGCCCCAAAGACTAATCCCGTCCCCAGGTCTGGCTGCGCCATAATTAACACCCAGGGGATGGCAGTGACGACAAAGACACGAGCGATCGCAAAAAGATTATCGGCGGGACGATGATGTAGGAGGGCTGCTAGGGTGATAATTAAACCTACCTTGGCAAATTCCGACGGTTGCACGTTAAAACTGCCGATATTAATCCAACTTTGCGCCCCATTCGCCGTCACCCCTAGGACAATTACCGCAATTAGGGAGAGATTGGTGAGAAGATAGGTTAACCAGTGCCATTTCAGCAGACTTTCGTAACGACAACGGGCCAGAAATAAAGCGATCGCCACTCCCCCGGCCCCGAATAACCAGTGTTGCCACCAGTCGAGAGCGGTGGTGTTCCTTTCGGCACTACGAATCATTAAACCACCGAAAACGGTTAAACCCGTCACTAAAACGAACAAAAGCCAATCAATTTGGGCTATATCCCGGAAAATGAAGCTAAACTGTTCGTTAAAACCCCTTAGTTTCCTACTAATAAGGGACTGTCTTCTCACCATTTCTCTCCCCAAATTTACTAACTAACTAGGGTTTGCTGAATCAATCTAAAAACATTGTTCGATAAGACTTTTAGACCTTTTTGAAATCCAAAAGCACCGGCCCTTGGAGTGATCGGGGGGAAAATTTAGGGACTTTTTCCCTGAAAATGGGTAAAACCCTACACCCTACACCCTACACCCCACACCCTGCCCCCACCGAAAAACTTTTTGCCGCAAACCCTAACTATAGGCTGCTACGGATACTTTCGCCGCCACCTGACGAGCGATCGCTATCAGGGCTTTAGCTGAGGCCGATTCTGGTTGCCCCAAAACCACTGGTACACCAGTATCACCGCCCTCCCGGAGGGATATCTCCAGAGGCACACATCCCAGTAAAGGAATGCCCAATTCTTGCGAGGTTTTTTCCCCACCACCGGACCCAAATAGATCATAGGAGCGATCGGGCTGATCGGGAGGGATAAAATAACTCATATTTTCCACGATACCCAAAACCCGCGCCCCTAGCTGTTGGAACATTTTTAAACCCCGACGCGCATCAATTAAAGAAACCGTCTGGGGAGTGGTGACAATCACCGCACCCGCTAGGGGGACCGATTGAATTAAAGTCAATTGTGCATCCCCGGTACCGGGAGGCATATCGACGATTAAATAGTCTAAATCGCCCCAATTGACTTGATAGAGAAACTGACGGATAATGCCGTTTAACATCGGACCGCGCCAGATTACCGGTTGATCGGGGTTGATCAAAAAGCCCATGGAAACCATTTTGATGCCATGGTTGAAAGCGGGTTCCAATATCTCGCCATTTGCGCCCTGTACCGTCACTTGTGCGTCATTTAAGCCCAACATTGTCGGGGCGTTGGGGCCGTAGATGTCCGCGTCTAATAGCCCCACTTTTGCCCCTAAATGAGCCAAGGCGACGGCGATATTGACAGCCACGGTACTTTTTCCCACACCGCCCTTACCACTGGAAACGGCGATAATATTTTTAACCCCCTCCACGCCTTGGCGATCGGGTAAAGCTTTTTGTTGCGGGGTTTCGGCAGTTACTGCCACGGCGACACTTTCCACCCCGGGCAGCTGTTTAACAGCTTTTTGGCAGTCTTCCACGATAAATTCGCGCAAAGGACAGGCAGGAGTGGTCAAAACTAGGGTAAAGCTAACTTTTCCGCCATCGATCGCCACATTGCGGATCATGTTCAATTCCACTAGGCTTTTTTGCAGTTCCGGATCTTGAACGGGACGTAATACTTCTAAAATCGATGCGGTATCAAGGGGCATGGTTTCAGTGTCTCTAGTCAAGTATTGTTCTTATGGTTATTTATCTTAACCTTGATATTTCTACTTATGGCCTAAGAGAGATGCTCCCGTATTTTCTTAAATGTATAGTGGGATCATCTGGGAGCAAGTCACTTTTGCGAGTGCATAAATTTGACACTCGTGGGACAAGTCACTGAACACCTAAGACAAGATTGTTTACTTCAAACAAAGGGAAAAAAGATGTTAAAAATTACTGCGGATCTATATTCTGGACGAGCGAATCCAGAGTGGATTATCAGCGATGAACAGGAAATTCGCGCTACCCTGCGGGAAATCGCTAATAATGCTAGTGTCATCGCTAAATCGGCACCAGCCAACGCTGGTCTAGGATTACGGGGATTTTTAGTAGAACCCCTCAACGATGAGGTAGGCCGCAATTACAATCTGCCAGAGAGTATTTATCTAGCGGCTGGACAGTATGCTACCAGTTCTAAAGCCAATGCTATTGCCGAAAGACTGGTCGGTTTAATCAATAGTGCTGAAATAACCACCAGAATGACCCCTGAAGAAGAAGCTCTATCTTTAGATGAAGATCTACAGGGGTTTTTGCAGGAACAATTATATGTAGGTGAGCGCTTGACGCTCCTCGATACGGAAGGATTAGAATTATCCCCCGAAGCTGTGGAAATCCCCCTCGAAACCCCCAAGGCCGCCTGCCAATACGAATTGGGAGCTTATAATCCCAATTTCTGGAACAACAACGCAACTATCCTGCGGAACAATAACTGCTACAATTACGCCAGTAACAAACGCACCGATACCTTTGCCCAACCCGGACGCGGTTGTGGTAGTATGTATCGCTCGCTCACCTGTGCGGAAGTGACCCGAGCTTCCCTGTGTGATGGCTTACACGTGCGTTATAATTGTTTCCCCGCCTCCGAAGCCCCTCGCTATCTGGTGGCCCTAGTTATAGCTCCAGGACGAGATTTCCACTGGTATCGACTGAATAAAGAGGGTTTCTGGAGTCATAAACCTGGTTCCACGCCGGTCAGAAATGTTGATAATAGTAACCGGGTGATTACAAATCCCCAAACCTGTAATCGCGGAATTTATACGCAATTTTGCGGCTATTTCTATACTTGTAAGAGCCAAAAAATTCGTTAAACGTTTCAACTCAGGTCAGTTAGATGGCTAAGATAGAACCTGAGGGAAGGAGGGGAAAGGTGGCAGCAATTGTGGTGATCGCCATGTCCCTCTTTTGCCTGCTCGGCCTAATAGTTTACACTCAGACAGTGGAGGCGATCGTGCAAGTAGAACTCGATATATTTAGTGGTCGTCCCAATCCCCATTGGACTCTTAACGAGCGCGATAGTCAGGAACTACTCCAACGACTGCAGCGTTTGTCCCCTACCAAAGCTGGTGAACCTAGTGGCAATTTGGGTTATCGAGGGGTGATCCTCAGTAATCCCAGAGGTGCGATCGCTGGATTCGAGTGGATCGTTTGTTCGGATGGATTAGTGGTCGGATACAAGGGAGACTCATCCCAGAAGTTTATCGATGCCAATCGTAACTTGGAACGTTGGTTAGTACAAACTGGTGAGACAACTTTGGGGACGGATATACTGCGCTCCCTCCGTCAAGAGTTCGGTGCTGATTTCTAGGCATATTTTTAGCTTTTCAAGAGTTGGTTGCCAGTATTTCCGGTTTTATTTGACTGACCTTGAAAGGGCTGCCCCTATATCTCTAGATTACGGTAATAGGATCGCCGACTTTAATTGTACCTATCTTTTCAGGGATGACATTTTCTCCGAACATAATGCCCCCGGGGAAACGGCGAAAAGTGCTTAAGGTTTTTAAAGGTTCTTGCTGGGGATTTCTCCTACCTGTTTCTTGATCCGTGGTGGTGATAATACAGCGACTACAGGGTTTAACCAGAGCATAATTTATCTCTCCAATTGTGATCTTTTGCCAACTACTTTCGCTAAAAGCTCGATCGCTACTAATAACAATATTAGGACGAAAACGATTCATCGGCACTGGTGCAACTAAACGCCGATTTAAGTCCTCTAAAGAAGCAGTATTAGTTAATAAAATTGGATAACCATCGGCAAAGCTGACGGGAGTATGATCATTCCCCGCATAGCGAGGATTTGCGGGACGTGGATAATCGGGAGATTGTCGCACTAAACGACAAGGAATGTCGAGAATTTTCTCGAACCATTCGGCGATTTCATCTCCTTGATCTATGGCTATGGTGTGAGATTCCCAGATTTGAACCGCTCTTTTTTCTCCTGTGAAATTAGGCTGAAAAGTTAGGGAATCTTGAGATGTTTTTAGAGAAAATTTATCTCCTGTCATCGTGACAGAAACCCTGGCTAATTGCGGATATTCCCTTTGAGTGATAAATTTACCCTTGCCATCTACTAACATCATTTCTCGATCCCAGAGTAAACCTTTAGGAGTCACTTCAGCTTGGGATAATTGAATACCTCGACAGGATTTAATCGGGTAGATATAGAGATCAGTAACCTGCATTTTCTTTCAGTAGTTCTACATATTTTTTTGCCACATCTTCCCAAGTCCAGAGATTAATTTTATTGGGGATATCTTCGGGTAACAAGCGAGGAATTGGATTGAGGATAAATTGTTCTAAACAGTTGGCTAAACTTTCCGCATCTTCCCTAGGATAGAATTGCACTCTTTCAGGACAATTATATAATTCCACCTGTTCTTGAAACACTTCTAAATCGGAAGCGATAACGGGAATACCTTGTAAAATGGCTTCCGCTATTGCTAATCCAAAACCTTCGTATTTTGAGGGAAATACCACAGAGGAACAGGTTTGATAATAAAACTGCAATGTTTCATAGTCTTGATAACCTAATCCCTTGAAATGACTCTCGAAAATTTCTTGATTTTCCCGATAAAGTCGGGTACATTCTTTGAGATAATCTTGGTATTCTTGGGTTTGGGACTGTTGAGATAATTGCAAATTTCCACTAACTAGATTATCGGTTTCCTTGCCAATCAAAACAACCTTGAAGTTTAAGCCTTTTTTGGCTAGTTGTATAGTTGCTTTGAGCAAAGTCAGATGATCTTTGTAGATACCAAAGGAGGAGGGAAAATAAAAAGTAACTAGCTCACTTTTGACTAAATCACTCTTGGGATTAGACTGCTCGACAAATCCTGCTAAGGGTACAGCTTTTAATTTACTAGCATAGGTAGCATTGGGAAAAACTTTTAAAACATCGTCTTTAGTTTTTTGGGAAATTGTGAAGAGTAGATCGGCCCGATCTAACCATTCTTTTAACGCTTCATTGTAGGGTTCTTGATAGGATTCTGAGTAAGTTAAGGGAGCAAATTGCCAAAAGACATCATAAATAATGCCACTTAAAGTAACCTTGACATTGGGGGGAGAAATCCGATTAGTCATTCCATACAAACAGTGATCAGCTTGGTAACGCTTGATAATCTGATTAATTCTTGCTTCGATGCGTAAAAGGTCAATTCTACGAGAGAAAAGACGATGAATCGAAGTCAGTCTTAGGGTTTTGTAAAAATTCGCTAGAGGACCATAAAAATAGATTAAACTTGTCTCAAAACTCTTGGGGGAAAAATCAAGTTCCTCATAGATAAGTTTATCGGAATCAGGCATTAAAAACTTAAAATATTCAATGTCATTACGAGGAATAACGATAATAATTTTTTCGACGTATTCTAATAAGCTAGGTATTAAAGAGATAATGACTCTTTCTACTCCTCCTTTGCGATAAAACACGATCGGGATGACAATTTTCATAGATTTCCTTGTAGATGGCTAGTAACTACATTATTAATATCTGTCATAAACTTATCGGTAGAAAACAGAAATTTTTGTTTCTCTAGAGAGGAAAGTAATTGATATTGCCTATCCTCATTTTGGATCACATGGGCAATTTTTTCTACCGCATCCTCAAGATTATCAAAAAACAAATCGGTGTTTTCTTGACCAATAATTTCTGCTGGTCCCCCTCCTTCACGGGTGAAGGGAATGATCCCCGCTTTTACCATCTCGGCGATAGAAATGCCAAAGGGTTCAGGTTTAAAATGAATACCATACTTACAACGGTATAAAACTTGGGAATATTGTTCATAACTAAGGTTTTCACATAGCTCAATCCAATCAGAATTATCTCGAATTAACTGATCCAAATAACGTTTATATTTAGCCTCAGCGTTACCGCCACCGCCCCCAGTAATATAGAGTTTAACATCAATGCCTTTTTGACGAACTTTTTCCAAACATTGAATTACCCGATGGGGTTGTTTTGCCTCTACCAAACGACCGCTACAGATAAAGGCATTTTCCTTATCTTGCCAAGCAATGTCTGCCGGTTTAATTACCACGGGAGGATAGACAACTTTAGCGTCAATTCCATAATAGTCTTTAATGGCTGCTGCCACTGCCCCTGAATTGGCTAAAGAGAAGTTTTTTTTCAAATTATCCACAGAAAAATTAGAGATACGATTATAATATTTCTGGGCTAACTCTCCACCTTCTAAAACCTTAATCCAGTGAATGTACTGCATACCTGGCCTACCCAAATCGGCAGCGTTATAAGCAGAAATTACTAAATCGTAATCTTGCTGCTTTTGTTTACAATATCTTAAACTGAGATGAATAGCTAATTGTCGAAAGTGTTTATTATTAGAAGCTAAGGCATTATTGACACGATAGAAGCTCTTTGGTAGTAAAGAATCAACTTTGATTGATTGAGCATTTAAAGTTGTTCCATACATTAAATTCAACCATTGCCAATCGAGGTCAGCAAAAGTTATTAAAGTCAGATCATACTTATCTTTCAAAGCTTCCATCATCCAGAGAGCAACCGCTTCCGCACCACCACCCAAAAAACAAGGGTAGTAGATAGCGATTTTTTTGCTTAGAGGGTTATTCATGATCATTGATACCTGACATTAGTTTAAGATTCTAGCAAAATCCGGTCTTTACGCAAGCATTTCTTCTAAAACCCTGGCTACCCTTAGGATTAACTCTTCGCGATCGGGTGCGGCGATGATTTGCAAACCTAAAGGTAGCCGGGATGGACGTTTAATCGGCAAAGAAAGGGCAGGTAAACCAATAAAAGAAAAAGGTTGGGTAAATCTGCCTAAATTAGGTCTAATTAATAGCTCTTGCCCGTCAATAATCATTTTTTCTACTCCTAACGGCGGCGCAATACAGGGAATCGTCGGGGTGAGGATAATATCGACTTCGGTGAAAATCTCTCGCAGACGATCGCGATACCAACGGCGAAAACGTTGAGCCTGTAAATACCAGCTAGAGGGAATTAATGCCCCTGCCAAGAAGCGATCCCGGGTTGCGGGGTCAAAATCCTCTAATCTGGTCTGTAAACGCGGTAAATGCCAATTTGCGCCCTCGGAAGCGGTAATTATATAGGCGGCTGCCCTGGCGCGGGCGGTTTCGGGAATGGTGATTTTTTTGGTAACTCCTAAACGTTCGGCGATCGCTGTCACCGCCTCGATTACTTCCGGTTCGGCTCCCTGCTGAAAATAATCATCGGCAAGGGCTATTTTTACCCCCTCTAAGCCATTTAAAGGAGCTTTAAGGTTATTTTTGGCAAAAAGACTCCAAATAGCCGCCATATCCGCCACATTGGCGGTAAAAAATCCCAGATGATCCAAACTATTAACGAACAAAAATAGGCCCTGACGGGATACGCGCCCAAAGGTGGGTTTTAGCCCCACCACGCCACAGCAAGCGGCGGGAACCCTCACGGAACCATTAGTATCGGAACCGAGGGCGAGAGGCACTAAATTAGCGGCAACGGCAGCGGCGGAACCGCCGGAGGATCCCCCCGACACGCGACTAGGATCGCGGGGGTTGGGAGTGGCTCCATAATGGGCATTTTCGGTGACAAAACCGTAGGCGTACTCATCCATATTGGTCGCCCCCACCAAAACCGCCCCGGCTGCTTCTAGGGTTTGTATAGCGATCGCATCTTGTCCGGCGGCAGGGTGATCTCGATTGATTTTGGAACCGGCAAGGGTGACAATACCCTCGATATCAAAGAGATTTTTGACGGCGAAGGGGACTCCTGCTAAGACACCGACGGGTTCCCCATTGGCGATCGCTAGATCGATTTTTTGGGCTTGAGCGAGCGCTCTAGGGTGTAAAATGTCGGTAAAGCAATTTAAATGGCGATTTTTCGCCTCTATCTCCGCTAAAGTCCGATTAATAACTTCTAAGGCGCTAGTTTGACGATTTTGGATCGATCGAGCTAAATTGCACACAGAAATAGTCATGGTTCAAAGCTGAGGGCGCTTTCCCCGTCATCCTCTAAGGGAAATTCTGTCACTAAACTGGCGATTTCTTGCAAGCGTTGCCAGTTTTCAACCACAGAATTTAAATAGCGATCGGGAATGGTTAAATCTAGGATTTTCGCCATGATTATAACGTATTCTTCTGGGTTATTCATAGATTTCGTTCCGGCTGGGGTGAAGGAGATAAAGAGTTGCTTGAAAGCAGCGCTCAGGAATAAAATCGACACCTAGTTAAGCTGTGAAAATTGCTAGGATATAAGAGAAAATCTCCTGTAAATACAATAGCTATCCCTAGGGAGGAAGTATAACTTGAATTTGTTCTTGACCACCGACTCCCTAGGATCATAACCTTAGATATGATCCTAGAACTGTATATTGAGATATTTTCCCCTCCTTCACCTCCGGATTAAATTAAACTTATAAGTAGGGAGGCACAATTATTTGTAGGATGGGTTAGCAGTAGCGTAACATAATCGGGCGTTGGGTTTCATTCTTCAACCCAACCTACGTTCATCTTATATTTAATTCCACCCACCTACTTATATGACCAAAAACAAGAGGTAACAAGTCTCCCCTAGCAAGAGAATGAAAATTAAAAGCTACTAAAGACTGCTGGTAGTCACTGATACCTGATAACTGATAACTGATAACTGAAATGACCATCTTACAAGACGAAAAACTCCTCTTTACTCCCGCAATACCCCACAGTGATGCCCTTAGAACTATTTTTGCCTTTCCTAATCAGTATTCTGTGGGTATAACCAGTTTAGGTTATCAAATTGTTTGGGCAACTTTAGCCCTGCGATCGGATATACAAGTTAGTCGTTTATTTACGGATTTTCAAGAATCTTTACCCCGTTATCCCGAATTAGTCGGCTTTTCCTTTTCTTGGGAATTAGACTATGTTAATATCCTCTCGCTGTTAGAATCTTTAGAAATTCCTTGTCACAGTCATCAACGGCAAGATCGGCAAGCGATAATTTTTGGAGGTGGACCGGTTTTAACCGCTAATCCCGAACCTTTTGCCGCTTTTTTTGATGTAATTTTATTGGGAGATGGTGAAAACTTAATTGCTGATTTTATTAATGCCTATCAAGAGGTTAGAAACGCCGATCGACCGACAAAACTCCGTCATTTAGCCCAGGTTCCGGGGGTGTATGTTCCTAGTTTATATACCGTTAATTATGATAGTCCCGATGGTGAAATTACAGCAATTCTACCCATAGATAATAATGTTCCCGCCTTTGTTAGTAAACAAACCTATCGCAGTAATACCCTTTCTGCTTCTACGGTGGTGACAAAACAAGCGGCATGGGAGAATATTTATATGGTAGAGGTGGTGCGAAGTTGTCCAGAAATGTGCCGTTTTTGTTTAGCTAGTTATCTAACTTTACCCTTTCGTACCGCTAGTTTAGAATCTTTAATTCCCGCCATTGAAAAAGGTTTAAAAGTGACTGATCGCCTGGGTTTATTAGGTGCTTCCGTCAGCCAACATCCTGAATTTGAAACCTTACTCGATTATCTTTTTCAACCAAAATTTGAGGGGGTTAGACTCTCGATTGCTTCAGTTAGAACTAATACCGTCACGGAAAAATTAGCCAGAATTTTATCCCAAAGAGACACCAAATCAATTACTATTGCCGTAGAAAGTGGTTCCGATCGCTTGCGGGAAATTATCAACAAAAAGTTAGCCAATGATGAAATTATCCAAGCTGCTATTAATGCTAAAGCGGGCGGTTTAAAAGGGATAAAACTCTATGGTATGGTGGGAATACCGGGAGAAGAAACCGAAGATATTGCGGCGACTGTGGAAATGTTAATAGCCTTAAAAAAAGCCGCCTCTGGACTGCGAATCTCTTTCGGTTGCAGCACCTTTGTGCCTAAATCCCATACTCCTTTTCAGTGGTTTGGAGTTAATAAAATGGCCGAAAAAAGATTAAAATATCTAGAGAAACAATTAGGTAAACAGGGCATAGAATTTCGACCAGAGAGTTATAATTGGTCGGTGATTCAAGCCCTATTATCTAGGGGCGATCGCCGCTTAACTTCCCTGTTAGAATTAACCCGTGGCTACGGTGATTCTTTAGGCAGTTATAAACGGGCTTTTAAGGAACTAAAAGGACAAATTCCCCCTCTAGATTATTACGTCCATCAGCAATGGCGTTTAGAACAGGTTTTACCCTGGAGTCATTTACACGGTCCTTTATCCTCAAATGTTTTGGTAAAACATTTAGAAGATTCCCAAACAAAAAGGTAAAGTATCGCTAATAAGCTAAGACGCATTTCAACAATGTCTTGACTATCAGACCCCAAATGAGGTATTCTATCAAGGTAGATCGGATAGTGGTGACATTCAGACTTGAATTAGCATATTAAAAACCCAAAAATGTTACTTTTATTAACTATAAATCTCGATTAAACCATTAATTTAATCTTAGTTGATCAGCCCATGAGCCAGAAAAATGAGACCGTTACCCTCCTTTTAGCCCTGCTGATTACCCTAATATTTTTTGGGGCAGGTGGTTGGTGGTTATACAATCGTTTTCAAGGAAAAGATAACCCAACCAATCTTCCTGAACTGGGGCAAAAATCGGTATCGGCACAAGCAAGATTTAGTCAAGGGGAAAAATTATTAATAGTTGAAGGGGCTTCTTCTGACAAACAAGCCGCCATACAGGCACTCGGAAAAGGAGACTTTCAGCAAGCAGTTTACCTCCTAGAAAAATCCCTACAAACTAATCGAAATGATCCCGAAGCTCTCATCTACTTAAATAACGCCCGTATTGGTGAAGCTAAGTCCTATACTATCGCCGTTTCCGTGCCAATTGGGAGCAATGTCAACACCGCCCTAGAAGTTTTACGAGGAGTTGCCCAATCTCAAAATCAAATCAATCAAACCGGAGGAATTAATGGCACTCCTTTAAAAGTTCTCATTGCTGATGATGCTGATAATCCCGAAATTGCCGCTCAAATTGCCCAAAAATTAACGGCTGATAACAGCATTTTAGGAGTAGTAGGACACACTAGCAGTGACACCTCTTTAGCGGCGGCCGCTATCTATCAAAAAGCAGGATTAGTAATGATTTCCCCCATCAGTACCTCAGTTAAACTCTCCAATTTTGGTGACTATATCTTTCGTTCTGTTCCCAGTGATTTTGTGGCGGCACGGGCATTAGCCGAATCTAGCTTGCAAAAAATTCCTAACGTCAAGGCAGTGGTATTTTTTAACTCCCAAAGTAATTATAGTCAATCCCTAAAATCTGAATTTATCACCGCTTTAGGATTAGGAGGAGGTCAAGTGGTGAGTGAATTTGATCTATCTTCCCTCACTTTTACCCCTTCTAAAAGCCTCCAACAAGCTCAACAGGAGGGAGCAAATCTAATCGCCCTTCTTGGGGATAGTGGTACCCTAGATAAGGCTTTGCAGGTGGTTCAAATCAATGGTCAAAAATTACCGATTGTGGCGGGTGATGACGTTTATAGCCCCAAAACTCTGGATGTAGGCGGAAAAAATGCCTTGGGCATGGTTGTCGCTATCGCTTGGCATTTAGGGGCTAATCCGAACAGTACTTTTGTGAATAATTCCCGCCAATTGTGGCAAGGAGACGTAAATTGGCGCACTGCCACCGCCTATGACGCTACCCAGGCTTTAATCGCTGGAATTAAGGGAGAATCTAGCCGCGAGGGAGTTCAACGGGCGTTAAGAAGCAGTGATTTTTCTGTTCCCGGGGCGACTAATCCAGTGCGATTTTTACCGTCTGGCGATCGCAATCAATCCGTGCAATTAGTGGTAGTTAAACCCGGTTCTCGTTCTAGTTTTGGGGTAGATTTTGTGCCAATTTCTCGATAAAATGACAACTAAATCAAGATGACTTATAAGTAAGTATTTATAATTAAATTGAAGATAGATTTTGCCTCTGATCCCCCCTGCCCCCCTTAATAAGGGGGGTGCCGATCCCCCCTTAATCCCCCCTTGATAAGGGGGGTGTCTGACAACTTTTAACACCTACCTACTTATGTTAGAAACTCCCCCCAAATATTCTGTTCTTGGTTTACCGGTTCATCTCCTCGATAACTACAGTCGTTGGTTAATTGATCGCCTCTATCAAGGTTTTGGTTCCCACGTTGTCACTCTTAATGCAGAAATGGCAATGTTAGGGGAAAATGATGCTAAAGTTGCCCAAGTTATTCGGGAAGCAGATTTAGTTATTCCCGACGGCGCGGGGATTGTTATTTACTTAAAATTAAGGGGTAAAAAACAAACCCGCTGCCCCGGTATTGAATTATCAGAATCCTTAATTACTGAGTTAGGAATGCAGGGAGAGAGTTTTCCTATTGCTTTTTTTGGTGGTCAACCGGGGATTACGGAAAAAGCGGCAAGTAATTGGCAAAAAAAGATACCTAATATCCGTATTCTGTCTAACCACGGTTATCTATCCTCCCAGGAAATGTCCGATTGGATCGAGGTATTAAAAGATCAACAACCGCGGTTAATTTTAGTTGGTTTAGGAGTACCCCGACAAGAATATTGGATTAGGGAACATCGCCATCTCTGTCCCCAAGCTATCTGGGTAGGTGTGGGGGGTAGTTTTGATATCTGGTCTGGGACAAAAATCCGCGCCCCTCGCTTTTTCTGTGACAATAATTTAGAGTGGTTGTATCGACTCTATCAGGAACCTTGGCGCTGGAAAAGAATGTTAGCTTTACCTAAGTTTTTCTGGCGCTCTCTTTTTTATTCCTAGTAATAGTTATTATAAATTCTTTTCGATAAAGGCCATCACTCGCTCTAATCCTTCCCGTGTTTTTAAGTTGGTGAAGATAAAGGGTTTATCTCCGCGCATCTTTTTGGCATCTCTATCCATCACTCCTAAATCTGCCCCCACCATCGGGGCTAAATCTATTTTATTAATTACCAATAAATCCGATTTGGTGATACCCGGTCCCCCCTTGCGAGGAATTTTATCTCCGGCTGCCACGTCAATCACATAGATGGTTAAATCTACTAATTCGGGGCTAAAGGTTGCCGCTAAATTATCACCACCACTTTCCAGAAAAATTAGCTTTAAGTTAGTAAATTTTCTCTCTAACTGTTCAATGGCAACTAAGTTAATTGAGGCATCTTCGCGAATAGCTGTATGGGGACATCCTCCCGTTTCTACTCCTAAAATTCTTTCCGGAGCTAAAGCTTGCGATCGCACTAAAAATTGGGCATCTTCTTGAGTATAAATGTCATTGGTGACTACGGCGATCGGATATTGATCCCGCAAATTTTTACACAGGGCATCGAGCAGGGCTGTTTTTCCTGAACCCACCGGACCGGCAATTCCCACGCGCAAGCAAGACATAGTTTTTTCGGGAAAAAGTGACAAGGAAAGGGTTAAAAATTTTGGAGCTATCGGATAGAAAAAAGAGGGGTTCGCAGGGCGACACGGATTCCCATTATAATAAAAGGTTAACACAAATCTGAGAATTTGTCAAGTCTTTTTGTCAATAAATTTGGGGAAATCATCGGCAAAAAGATCACCAAAAGTCAGTGATTTGGTAGCCAAAATCCGTTAACATCTGCCTAAATAGGGGCAAACTTAAACCGATAACATTACTGTGACATCCCTCCAATCTTTCCACGAATAGACCCCCCTTTCCTTCTAGGGCAAAACAGCCGGCACATTTGAGGGGTTCTTCGGTGTCAACATAGGCAATAATTGTTTCATTGCTGATATTGGCAAAGTGAACTTTAGTGATCCCACAACGAGTCAAAGTTTGATGATTAACTCGATCAATTAAAGCATGACCTGTATAGAGTGTACCCACCCGACCGCGCATTTTTTGCCAACGATCAATCGCTTCTGATTTATCCTTGGGTTTGCCATAGACTTCCCCCGCTACTTCTAAGACGGAATCACAACCAAGAATCAATCCTGTATCAAATTGGGGGGCGATCGTTTGCGCTTTACATTGGGCTAAAGTTTGGACAAGATGGAGAGTATCATCAGCATTAATTGTCGATTCATCAAAGTTACTCACTCGCACAATTGGATCGATTCCCACCATTTGTAATAGTTTTTTGCGCGCAGGAGAAGCGGAAGCAAGAATCAAGGGAATGGACATAGTTTTTTCAGTAAAAAGTCAAAAGGATAAAAGTTAGGTAGGGTGGGTTAGGCAATGGCAAATTATTAGACTTAATTATCAATTTATCTATTTGCCGTAACCCACCATCAGTTATCAGATTTTTAGCTATTTCTGCTAGGAATTGGCAGGATTTTAGGGGGGAAAATAACGATCTAAAATCTCAACCATGCGGGATTGTCTTTCTTCCTTGTCAAATCGATTGTAAAAATCCGACTGAACCTCATAAAAATCCGACCTCGATCGAGTTAATTGTCCTAGCAGTTGATAAAGTCCCCGTCTGTCTTTTTCCCATTCTTTTTTAGACTCAGCAAGACTATTAGTTAACGCTTCGATCGATTTGGCGTTAGAATTAGCGATCGCTCTAGTTTCTTTTAATCCCTGATTGGTTTCCTGTAGTCCTAATTTAATCTCCTGTAATCCTAATCTAATCTCCTGTAGTCCTGATTTAATCTCCCGTAATTCTGTTAGGGTATTTTCAGCAAGAGATTCGAGTCTATCTAGTCTATTTTCTTCCGAGTTACTCATATTCAGTTACCAGTTATCAGTTATCAGTTATCAGTTAAGTAGGTAGGCGTTAAAAATTATCAGACACCCCCCTTATCAAGGGTAGGGTTGATTCATGAATCAACCCTACCTTGAATCAACCCTAGGGGGTAGGGGGGATCGAACCTCAAATCCATTTTTAATTTAATTATAACCAGCTAATTATCAGTTATCAGTTATCAGTTATCAGTTACCACTTCCCCGCTGATTACTGACTCAGTAAGTAATCTCAATTAATTGTTAGATAATTGTTAGATAGTGGGACAGGCTTCTGGTTCTTTGTCTGTTATCTTTAATTGTAAACCGGCTACCTAGTTGATGATAGGTGGTGCGTTACGACGGATTGTTACCTTGAAGTCAAAACAGGAATTTTTGCCGTCTAACGCACCCTACATTTTACTATTGCCTGTGGCCTATTTCCCTAACTAACCGAGAAAGAATCAACGATAGTTTCAAAGAGTTCTTGAATTTGCGTCCAACGTTTTTGGGAAGTGGAAAGATTAAAAGAATAGAGTTTATTATTATTAACCGTGACGCTGGCCAGATTATGACGTTCTTGACCGTTGGCTAATTTAACTTGATATTCGAGGATATAATAATCTTGACCGTCGATTTGATGAGATTCTGAGCGAATTAATTCTACTTCCTTATCGAGATTGGGGTTAAGACTGTTATTTTTCAGGAGACGATAGCCCACTTCCGAGGGTGTCCCTAAATCTGTTAAGGTTTTATTGTCGGGGATGGGATTGATAATAACGCTTAAATTTTCGCTCGTTTCGATCAGGTCATGAAAAACCACATCTACTCCTGCAACTTTTTTCACATCCACCTGCGTCCAACCCTTAGGATATAAAAATTGATAGCCTTGGCTGCCACTGGTGTATCCTTGCAGTCCAGCGATGGGAGTTGCACAACCGGTTAAGAGGAGGGTGGTAATTAGGAGGAAAGTCGCCAAAAGAGATTTAATCATGATATTTTGACCTGTGAGTAGGGCTGTTTAATTTTACCTTGAATTGTTTAGGTGAAGGGATTATGAAAATTAAGAAAAAATTGACAATTATTATGGCTATAGCGACTTTTTTACTGACTATCTCTCCCCTAGTCTCTCAAACTACCGCTAACCCCGTGAAGGCTGTAGAATTTTATAATCGGGGGGTGGATCGTTTAACCGCAGGGGATTACTCAGGGGCGATCGCTGATTTTACTCAAGCTCTACAATTAGAGCCGAAGGATGCCGATGCTTATTATAATCGCGGCTACGCGGAATTAGTTCTCGGCCAGTACGAGCGAGCGATCGCAGATTATACCCAGGCCTTGACAATCAACCCCAATTATGTTAATGCTCTCGGTAATCGTTGTTATGTGCATTATCTGACGAAAAAATACGAGGCAGCGGTGGAAGATTGCACAAAAGCGATCGCTTTAAACGGAAATTTTGCTGATTTCTTTATTTATCGCGGTAATGCCAAGGATGACTTGGGAAGACACCTAGAAGCGATCGAGGATTACACAAAAGCTTTGAGTTTACAGGGAACTAGAGGACAGGATCGCATTTTCTATAATCGCGCCCTGTCCTATAACCGAGCCGGACAGCAGGAAATGGCTTTAAGGGACTATAATGAGAGTCTGAAAATCAATGCTAATTTTGCCGAAGCGTACCACAATCGGGGTTTGACCTATTATAAATTGGGAAACAGGGAAAAAGCGATCGCTGATTTAGAGGAAGCGGCCCGTCTAGCGTTATCTCAGGGTAAACAGGGGACTGCGGCTAAGTCTCAGTCAGCAGTGGCATTAATTCAGGGTCAAAAGCCTTAAAATAGGGAGTAGTTGTGATATTAGCGGTAAAGAGGAGTGAAAGGGGCTAAATCGCAACTACGAGGGACTAAATTTTAGCCAGCTTGGGATGCGTAAAAAGCGACGGCTAACAGTCCACCGACAAGTGTGATCGCAGCAACGCCCCAGACAAGATAATTACGTTGTTGCGATTTAGTCGGGGGAGCCGCTTGATAAACTTTCGGTTCGGCGGCGAAATTATTTAAGCGTCCACCTTCTTCATTTGTATAAGGCATAATCAAAACCTCAAATATGACAATTTTTCAGGAAAAAAATCCTCTTATTACAATACTACAACATATTAGTAACCGAGTCGGGGATGTGGGAAATTCTCACGGGGATAACAATTCTTAGTCTGGGGGTAACTGCCGGACTCTGCTACTTTTATTGGCGATCGCATTTCCAATGATTGAAACTGCGAAAACAAGTTAAAAAAGGCTAATCATACTAAATCCGTTTTTAAGTAGTTGGACAAAAGTAAAGTTAACTGTGGGGTAAGGAGTCGGTCGTCAGGAGTCGGTCGTCAGTAAGAATTGCGGCAATTTACATTTCTTAAGATAGACAACAGAATTTATGTCCGACTACTTAATACTATAATAATGATCCTTGAATATAAGTATTGCTTCTTTCTTTTTTAAATCTTTTAAATCTCTCTGCAGCTATCTCGCAATAGTCTGGTCGAATTTCAAAACCCACAAAAATTCTTCCTAATCCCAAGGCCGCTATTCCTGTAGAACAAGAACCGGCAAAGGGATCAAGAATTATTTCTACCGGATTAGATGAAGCTTGTATAATTCTCTCGACAATTGCTAAAGGAAATTGTGCGGGATGTCCGGTTCTTTCCTTAGAACTGCGCTTTTCTCCTGTAGTGACTTTAGAAACTTCCCACACATCAGAAGGATTTTTACCGAGGGGATTACAACGATATTTACCATTTTTCTTTTGATTGGGATACTTAACGTTAGGGTCACGAATATTGTCTAAGTTAAAAGTATATTCTTGGCAATTTTTGAGATAAAAAAGCCATTTTTCATTGCGAGGACTAAGACGATTTTTTGTAGAAACACCTGCCCCATATTTCCAGACAATTTCTTGTAAAAGATAAAAGGGAGACTTATCCCAAAGAAGATAGGGAATCGGAACACATAATCCCTTTTCTGGTACTTCTAAATAACCAACATTTAGCCACAAAGCACCGTTATCTTGAGTAATTTGATAAATTTGCCCTAGCCAATTAGCACACCAATCAACATAGTCATTGATTGAAAGAACTCGTTCATATTCTTTGCCAATATTATAAGGTGGTGATGTAACAGTGAGGTCAATTTTTATGTCACTATGAGATAGCTTAGACAAAAAGTCTGTGGCATCTCCTTGATAAAGAATAAAGCCATTGTCCGAGTAAAAAGGTTGACCAAGATGACTAACCAGAATTTCTTTAAGAAAATTAAATTTGTTGGCTCTATCTTTTTCTAACTCTGGAGAAAATGGCTGTAGTAAGGAGGAAGGAGCAATCTGAGTTGATTGATGATCAACAATTCCCTCTGCTAGATAAGAGTTTTGTTCCTTGCTGGCAATTGGACGAGACTCATCTTCCCTAGACGATAGTTTTTTTTGTTTCCCCTGGGACTCTACAACCATAATCTCAAAGGACAGGTAAGTATTTTGATAGTTTTAATTATGCCCTTATTTTACCAAAATATCACCAGAGTTGTGCTTGATTTAATAACTTTTGTAATCATTCTCCTTCCCTTACCCTGGATGGGTGGGTAGAACCCCACCAAGAGTTAAAGATTGAGTGATAAAGTAGCGAGTTTTCCTTGAAAAATCTCAACTGAGTAGATTGATAATTAGGAGATGCACCCGAAAATTATCCCTAAAATGGTGGTAAATAACCCATGGCATTTTTGACTCGATCGAGAGTTTGATTGGCCACCGCTTCTGCTTTGAGACGACCTTGCCGCAAAACCGTGGCTAAATAATCTTTATCCTCTCTAATTTCGGTGTATTTTTCCTGAATAGGTTGCAGAGATTCTATGGTGACTTCTGTTAACATCGGTTTAAATTGTCCCCAACCTAACTCGGCACATTCTCCCGCAACCACGTCTTGACTTTTTCCCGATAAAATGCTATAGAGAGTTAATAAATTATGGCATTCGGGACGTTCTGGATCATCGAAAGTTAAACCCTTCACTAGATCGGTTTTACAGCGTTTAATTTTCTTGGCAATGACATCGGGACTATCGAGAATATTAATCCGACTCATCTCGGAAGGATCGGATTTAGACATTTTATTCCGGCCATCGGTTAAACTCATCACCCGCGCTCCTTCCTTGCGGATCATCGGAGCGGGAAGTTTTAAAATTGGTTGTTTCGGTTGCCCAAAAAGATGATTAATTCTAACGGCTATATCGCGGGTTAATTCTAAATGTTGTTTTTGATCTTCTCCCACGGGTACTTTATCGGCATCGTAGAGTAGGATATCGGCAGCCATCAGCACGGGATAATCGAGTAAACCTGTGCCAACATTTTCCCCCTGTTTAATCGCTTTTTCTTTAAATTGAATCATATCGGTTAACCAATTTAAAGGGGTGATACAATTCAATAACCAAGTTAATTCTGTATGAGCTTTAACGTGGGATTGGACAAAGATAGTCGCATATTCTAAATCAATTCCGCAGGCTAAATATAAAGCGGCAATTGCTAAAGTATCCTCCGCAAGAGTGGCGGGATTATGGGGAACGGTGATCGCGTGTAAATCGACCACACAAAAGAAATTATCGTAGTCTTTTTGTCCCTCCACCCAATTGCGGATCGCACCGAGATAATTGCCTAAATGTAAATTGCCGGTTGGTTGCACACCAGATAAGATTCTTTGTTTACCCATAACTCTTGCGATCGCTTTTTATCATGATTTTATTGTATCAGTTTTTGCCGCTAATTTCATCCTAAATCCAATTGGGAAAAATCATTCTCAGATAATAATCCCGCACTGACAGGGGAATGCCTAAATAAATTGGTAGCCAATGGATAAAAGCAAAAATTATCAAAATTATGAGGTAGCGCGAGCAATTTTTATAAATAGGACTGGAACTTTCTAAACCATCGGCTAAGAGCCAAGCTAGGGCAATCCAAGTGAAGCTATAGGCAGCCATATAATGATAGAGAAAGGTACAGCGACTAATTTTTAACCAAGGCAGCAGATTAGCAATATAGTTACAGATAAGATAGGCGGAAATTACTCGCTCTTTTCGGTTAAATAATCGACTAAAAACTACTAGAATTGCTCCCGTAGAAAACCACCATAAAAACGGATTTCCCATAGCGTGAACATCATAAATTTTATCACCTACTCTCTTAAAATAATAAGCCACAGGTCGCCCCATTACTAACCAACTATACCAGGGAGAACAATAGGGATGGACATCAGATTGATTACCTTTTATTCTCTGATGAAATGACCAAATTTCTTGATGTACTTGCCAAAAATTATATTGATGGTTGACGAGAAGATGCGGTATCCACAGCAAACTATAGGTGACTAGGGGAAAGACAATTAAGGCGATAAAAATGTCCTCTAATCTCAGGTTAGTTGCCTTTGTCCAAAGATTATCTTTTGACTGCTCTTGCTTCAATAATTTTATTAACCAAGCAATACCGATAAAAATAAATATTCCCAGTAAAAATCCTAAGCCATTCCATTTAATATTTGCCGCTAAACCGAAACAAACCCCCGATAATAATAACCAATTGAGTTTTTGATTTTTCTGGAGCGCTAATAAAAAAAATAATTGTCCAGACAAACCGAATAAAATTAAGTAAATATTATTGAGAGCATAGCGGGATTCCACCAGAAATAATCCGTCTAAACTAGCGAGAAAAGTTGTGATTAAAAATACAGTTTTTCTCTGGGTTAATTGATAAGCAATTGCGCCAATAATTAGGGGAATAAAAGAACCAGTGAAAGCATTTAACCAGCGATAACTAAAAGTTGCGTGCGGGGAACCTGTTAAATTATTAATGGTTTCAGGATCGGCAGGAAAATGGGAACCAATCCAGATACTAATAGCAATTAAATATTGACTTAACGGTGGATGAGACTGGAAAAATTCTTTACCGATTAGATATTCATTGCCGTATTTAGCATAATAAACTTCATCGAAAACAAGTGTATTAAATTGACTGAGATTCCAGAATCTTATCACCAGAGAAAATAAAAATATTGCTAGGATAGATAGGTTAAATTTTACTTGAGAATTCACGGCAAGATAATAGTTATTATAACTAGGAATTTTCTGATAAACGCGAGCGAAATTCTTTGACAGCAAGACGGGGATTAGGATGGTTGACATATTCGGCTAATAATTCTAAATTTAAATCCGGTAATAAAGCACTTTTAGGGATTAAAATATATTCGCCATTCTCTTGCAAAGAATAGATTTTTAACTGATTATCTTGCCAAAACCAAACCTCTTGAGTTCCCAATCTTTGATAAACTTCCAAGACTTTCAGGCTGCCACTGGTTAAAATTATTTCGATCGCCAAATCAGGAAACTCTTTTTCTGTGAATAAACAAAAACATTCATCTGGTTCTTTTCCCGCTTCTTTTTCCTGTTTTCGCAAAGTGGTGGAACCTAATCCCCAGAAATCAATTTCAGCATATTCTAAATAAACTTCTACCAATCTACCGATATTTTTTTTGCTAACTTCGTGACGACGACTAGGAGCCATAATTTCTACCATTCCATCTAAGTAAGTAATGCGATAACTGGAACTATCTTCTAAATGTTTTAAGAGGGTTTCGTACTGTTGCCAATTCACCCCAGAAATTAACATTCTTTGTTCAGGATCATTAGCTTTTAACTCGAAACCTTCTAATCCTTGTAACCGAATCGTAGTCATCATAAAATTAATTACCTCGTCTATTTTACTTAATTACTCAGGAAGACTTATTTTGATTTCTTCTGGTCTGAATTTTAGCGCGTAAAATCCTAACTTTATAGGGATCAGCATCTTTTCGCCACAGAATCTGATAACCTTTGATTGTAGCACAATGCTCCTCTAAACATTTTTGCCAACCCTGTAAACGTTCGATCGCTTTTCGATCTTCTAACAATCCCCAATCCTTTTCTAATTTAGTTAACTGAAGCAATTTATCATAGTTAGGATAATCCGCCGTTACTAAAAGCTCTTTTTCGTGTAGAATTGGCGGATTAGGACTATCCCGATAATCGCGAAAACTAAAATCAGCCGAACCTAAATATACATCCATGCTAGTAGCTAAAATCGGATGGATTTCTGTATCAAAATTGGGGTAATAAAGATAGGAAATTTTGGGTTGACGAAAGGATAAACGAATAACATTAGCATTTTCTAACCGTCCGATAGTTTGACTAGCACAACCTTCATATAAGCGTAATAACATCGGTAATTTTTCCAGAATGCTAATATGAATAGTTAGGGAATAACGGGAAAGTTTGCCTAAAGAACTATTTTCACAAGTACGAGCGATCGCTGGCAGATTTCCCGCACTTATTAACACTTCTTCTGCTAAAGCGCAAGCATTGCGATAACTGCCAAATAAAGCTTTAAAATCGGCACGGGTAGCGGGGGATAATTCCCGTACTTTCGGACAGTGGCTAAATTGACTTAAAGCTAAATAAAGTAAAAGATCGGCGCGTCTTTTATCGGCAATTATCTCCCATTCTTCCGCTTCTGTTACTTGTAAAATCACTTGAAAAGCTCGTCTAAAAGTGCCAAATTCTGCCTTAATTTCTTCCTCTTGTAATAATTCTCCCGCGACGGGTAAACGTCCCTGCTGGGTGTAAAATTCCATCAGGGGAGTCAATAAATCTTCGTAATCTTCAAAGCATTTGAGATGGGTTTTAATTTTAGGAGTGGTAGCGCGGGAACGCCATCTGGATAAACGAAAAGCTTCCGCTTTTTCTTCCTCTCGAAAAACTAGATAAACTCCCAAAGTTATCGGAATAGAATCAACCCCCAAAGTGCTATCAATATACTGTTTTAGTTCTTCCTGTTGATAGTATTTTTGAAAGGTATTACGACGGGTTATAATTCCATCTTCATAAGCCATTAAACCCCGTTCGCTATCATCAATTATAATCTGTGCTGAAACAATTAAAACTTGACGGGTTAGTTGCCAAGCTTTTAATAAGGCTTCCTGCCGTTCTTCGGCGGATTCAATAACATTAATTACATAGCCTAAATTAACAATATCAGATTCAATTAAAGGACTATCGGGACGATAATAAGGATCCCAACCTTCACTTTGATAACCCTGTTCGGCTATGCGTTCTATATCACCTCCATAACCACAACCGTAATCAAAAAAAGTGGTTTCAGGAAGGAATAATCCCGCCGCTAATGCTAATCTTGTCGGACGAGAAAGGGTTTTGCGAACAAGAGCGGCTTTGTGGCGATCAATTATTATCGATTTTTCCTTTTTTCCCTCTAGATTACAAACTAAATAATCTCCTGCAAAATCAAGGTTATGCTTTCTTAAAAGCCGTTGCCATTCCTGTTTAGTACCGATGGGATAAGAACTGTTTAAAAGTCCTAAAGCACTCTCGATTTTTGTGAGATGCTCGAATTCTTGATAAAGGGGATAGTCCCTAGTAACAAAAGTTTCTTTTCGGTGTAAAATGGGCGGATTATCGGCATTTTGATAATTCCATTCACTTAAGATTAATGTCCCCATATCTACCACTAAACTTTTAGTTAAAGCTGGGTGAGGTTCCCGATCAAAATCGGGATAAAAAAGATAGGATATTTTCGGTTTATCGGTGCTAAATTTAATTATTGTTGCCTCGGATAAATGCTGATTAATTCTTGCTTTTTGTTCGTAATTCTGGAGGATAGGATCCAGTTGATGTAATGCTTCTCGATGAACATAAAGCGCCCCCGGTAATAGTTTACCGATGGGACTAACTTGACACAGTTGCACGATTACGGCGAAATTCTCAGCCATGGCAATTAATCTGTCTAATCACAAATTCTAGAGACAGAAAAAACTAAATAAATCTAGTTAAATGAACCCGATAGCGCTCTTTTTTGGTCACAGTAACCTCTCCCACTTCTAGACGACCTTTTCCCCGAAAAGAAATCAAATCACCGGTTTTAACATTATAACTAGATTGACTGATATCTTTCCAGTTAACTCGCACATCCCCGGCGCTAATTGCCTCGGCCATTTTACTGCGAGAAATGCCAAAACCCGCCGATGCGATCGCATCTAAACGCAAGGAAGCTTCCACCGTATTAATTTCTTTTTTTTGCGGTGGTCTAACTTTTAATTCCGTCAAAGGAATCGGGCTAGTTTTCACGGGAACTGAACGCACTTGTAGTAAATTAGCACATAAAAAATCTGCCAATTCAGGCACTACAATCGCCTGCGCTCCTCGCTCACCTAAAACGATTATATCGCCGACTTTTTCCCGGACGATACCCGTCCCCAACATCGCCCCTAAAAAATCCCGGTGGTTAGCGGTATCAAAAAGAAAATTACCGGCAATATCAAGGGCAGATAGGGGAATATCTGTTACTGTCAAAGGTAGATCAACTCTAGCAATACCGAGGCGCTGTCTTTCTGCTTGGGGATAACCGCCCCATTTTTGCATTGACACATCGGTTAAACGCTGAAAAACCCGTTCTACTTCCGCTAAAACCGCGGGAGAAAGAAAGTCTGTCACCGTCACTTCCCAAGTCTTGATCGCTTGTTCGGCTTTATCAATAACTTTCGCTATCTCCTCGCGATTCTCGACACCCTTTAGTAATTCTTCTCTTGGTGACATTGTTTTCTGGTAATTAATCAAAAATTCTTAGGAAAAAATCAAATGACCGATAACTTATTCCCGATAACCGTTCACTGTTCTAGGGCGTATCCTTGCAGATTTTCGGGGTTAAATTGACGGAGGATAAGAGTCGCTTGATTTTTCAAGTTTTCGGAACCCTGCACGACAATAATATATTTTCCGGCACCGAGACGATTGCGATAGGGAAGTGCATCGCCACTGCCGGACGACAAACCCACGCCACCACCGACGAAAATACTACCCATCGCCCCCCCAATCGCCCCAGCAATGCCGCCAACAATATGATTCCCCGGTTCTCCAGCCCAATCAAAGGTATGCAATCCCGTAATCAGGTTAAAAAGGTAGCCACCGGCAAAACCGAAGGGAATTAGCCAAAAAGCCATGAGAGTAGCCCGTTTTTTGGCCTGTTGGAAGGGATCGATCAAACCGAACTCATCGGCACTTTTATAGCCGCGACCGAGAATGGTCACTTGAGATTGGGGAATTCCCGCTTTTTCGAGGGCAACGGCAGCTTCTTCTGCTTCTATGCGATCAGCTAACACGGCAATGAGATAATTCATATTCTCCAACTTTTCAGGCTATCTTCATCTCCTATTGTAAGGATTTTCGGGACTGAAAAGCCGCTCGATCGAGAAAATATGCAAGGGGATGGCAAGAAATTACTTTATTTTGGTTATTTCTGGCAATAATTGACCCTAAAGATCAAGGGAGATGGTTATCATCTTTAAGGACATTTTTGGCGCCAAAAAGAACCCCCCCATTTTGGCTCAACCTAGAAGGACAGCCACAATCACTACTATAGACCAATTAAGTGGGTGGGTGGAATTAAATATAAGATGAACGTAGGTTGGGTTGAAGCATGAAACCCAACGCCTGCTCATGTTACGCTACCGCTAACCCATCCTACAAATAATTGTGCCTCCCTATTTAGGGTCTGCTGAAAAAGTTTGTTGGTGGGGTTAAGGAGTCAGTAGCCGGTCGTCAGTAGCCGGTCGTCGGGAGTTTCAGGCTTTGTTGCCCTCTCTTTTCGTACCAATTTATGTACTACAAGAAGGATAATGCAAGGTTT